>NZ_JBSFHA010000029.1:0-105836 GCF_053596855.1 Streptomyces sp. NPDC001617 | reverse complement strand
GGCTCTCGGTGGCGTCACCGGGTCACCGATGCCAAACGCCTGCTACTTCGCGTCGATCTCAGCGATCAGGGCCTCGATGCGCTTCTGGATCTCGCTCGAACGGCAAGGTGTTCCTGCCGTTCGAGGACGACCGCCTCTCACTGATCCTCAGCAAGGCATTCCTGCTGGCCGCCGACACCGAGATAACCGACGAGTCCATCCTCATGCAGATCAAGCGAGGTGTCTGATGGCCACAGTGACATTCCGGGACGAGACCGCGACGGGCAAGCCGCTCACCGACTGGGAGGTCTCCGGGCTGCCCGAACGGATGACCGTACAGGAGCTCATCAGGCTCCGGGTCCGTGAGGAGGTCGCCCGGCACAACGCCCGACCGACCAACCGCTTCAACGGCCTCGTCCGCCCCGACGACGCCGAGACGGAGCTGAACGGCTACCGACTCCGCGAGCCCCGCCGCATCGACTGGGAGCGCCAGGCCGAGATCGCCGAGCGCGCCTTCCTGGCCAACGGCTTCTTCATCCTGGCCGGCGATCGCCAGGTCGTGGACCTCGAGGAAGTCGTGGACCTCACCGCCGACCCTGACCTGGTCTTCATCAAGCTCGTCGCGCTGGTCGGCGGCTGAGGGGTCGGTACTTTTCGGCTAGGTCGGCGTGCGACCGCGAGCCCGTTCCGCCCGACAGGTGGGAACCATTGTGGCAGTGCGGTTCGCGGGGTTTGGGGTGGCGAGGTCCTTCGCTGGCGCACGGTTCGATCCCGCCCTCTCACCTTGCGGCGGTGCGAACTGGCCACCTACCCAACGTATTCGGCCCACGGCCTGGACGATGGCACCCCGCCGGCCCGCCTGATCCTGCGTGGTGTCGCGACGGCCCAGGACGCCGGCCTCATTCCTCCAGAATCAGCATGCCGGCCTGAACAGTCCTGGTTGCAGACCGAGGGGTCGATTCGGAAGAGGTGATCACGGGGCAGGGAAGAGCGATCTCCGCCCACACGGCCTTGCCGGACGGCGGCCACGGCTCGCTGCCCCAGCTGGTGGCCAGCGCATCGATGAGGAGCAGCCCGCGGCCCGTGTCGCCGTCGGGGCCGGCGGTACGACGAGCGAGCGGCCAACGGTCCCCTCGAGGGTCGACCACCTCGATACGAAGCGTGTCCGAGTCCTCGACAGCGAGCGTGAGTCGGAACCCGCGGCCCTGCAGGCGCCCGTGCGTGACGGCGTTCGCTGCCAACTCGGCGACGACCAGAGCCGCGGACTCGCTCACCGCGCAGGTGGGCGGCCAGCCCCACTCGTCGAGCTGCTGCACAGCCAGCAGCCGGGCGAGGCGGGCACCGTGAGGTGTGGCGCTGAGGAGCTGGGTGTAGTGGTGAGTGAACTGCCGGGTGGAGATTTCTGGCTTCATGTCACTGAGCGTGTCCGCCACGCTCTACCCTGACCAGGGAGTCCTTCGGTACGGAGGGTACGTGTACCGGTACGGACGGTGTCCTGTACGGGGTGTCGGCCGTGACGGGTGAGGGTGTGCGTGACAGCAGCCTGGTGGGATCGGGGTGGCGATGACGGAGTCGCGGGAGACGTACGACGAGGGCGAGTATGCCGGCGATCTGAACCGCGCGATCGGCAAGCAGGTCAAGTTGCTTCGGGAGCGGGCCGGGCTCACGCAGAAAGAGCTGGGGGACCAGCTTGGATACAGCGAGGACCTGATCTCGTCGCTGGAGCGGGGGAGACGGACGCCGCAGCGGGAGTTCCTGGAGACGGCCGACGAACTGCTCGGCGCCGGTGGCCTGTTGAAGGCGACGATCGAGGATGTGGAGAAGGCAAAGGCGAAGGCGCGGGTTCGGCATCCGGCCTGGTTCCGGGACTATGCGCGGTTGGAGCGTGAAGCGGTCGAGATCAACTTCTACAACAACCACGACGTCCCTGGTCTTTTGCAGACCGAGTGGCGAACCCGGGCACTGTACGAGATGCGTAAGCCGCTGCTGGACGAGGAGACCATCGAGCAGCGCGTAGCCGCCCGGGTGGACAGGCAGAAGATTCTGACCGGCTGGCCTCTGCCTTTGGTGACGGCCGTTATCGAGGAGACCGTGCTGCGGCGCCCGCTCGGCGGACCGGAGGTGCACCGGGAGCAGCTGGAAAAACTGCTCAAGCTCGGACAGCTGCGCAATGTAGAACTTCAGATCATGCCGACGAACCTCCGCGAACACGCGGGGATGGGCGGCCCGTTCGTGCTCCTCACGCCGAGGGGCAAAGTGCAGCTGGGATACACCGAGGCACAGAACTCCAGCCGACTGATCACGGACCCCGAAGAAGTACGTATCCTGGCCGCACGGTACGGCAGCATCAGGGCTCAAGCGCTCACCATGCGGGAGTCCATGGCCATGATCGAGGACTTGCTGGGGGAACGATGACCGCTGAGGAACCCGCGCGACTCTCTTGGTTCAAGAGCAGCTACAGCGGCAACGAGGGCGGCGAATGCCTGGAGGCCGCCACGACTCATGCCGCAGTCCACATCCGGGACTCGAAGGACCCAGCCCGCGCCCAACTCGCCTTTCGTCCCTCGGAGTGGGCCGCATTCATAGGGTACGCAGGGCGACCCGGGGTCGGCGACGCACGAGACTAGGCCTTGCTCTCCCCGCCCCTCAGCGATGACAGGACCAGGCGCCCGTCCCAGCGGGCGATCTTGGCGAGCGGCAGATCGGTGCCGGTCAGTAGCCGGCCTGCCTCGGTAATCTCAGGGGTTCCCTCTGCGGGTCTACAGCGAAAGCGACGGCAGTCTGGGTGACTTCGACCTCGGCAGCGACGCCGATGAAGGCCGTGTCGAGGGATATACCTGCTGTTCTTCGAACGGGTGCTCCTCCTGAACCGCCCGCCTCCGCTCGACATCAGGCGCCAGTCCGAGACAGGGGCGGACGCCCGGTGAAGGCGCGTTCGTCCCTGTCTCTGCCCGAAAGGCACATTCTTTGTCCTCGACGCTCTACCGTGTGTGCGAATCCTTTCCCGACGCCGCGAGTGCGCTGGCGCGGGCGCGGGTGATCATGCGTGATCTGGCCGACTGGTCCACGGTCCCCTGGCCTCAACTGGAACCGATCAGCACAGCCGAGCAGTACACATACGCCCTTCGTTCCTTCGACACTGCCCGCATGGTCGCGGACCGGGATCCCGTCGTCGTCTTCCCCTTCCTGGACGAACTCGTGCGCCGTGATGCCATCGCGTTCGACGCGAAGCAGCCGAAGTTCTGTCTCACCGCGAACCTACATCTCAGCCCCAACCTGGCCGACCTCTGGCCGCTGCCCGAGGGCGTGATGCTCTCCCTGGACACGACCCTGCCCTTCGGTACCCCCGACAGCGAGGCCGACGACGACGCCACCGAGGAGGAACTGGACCAGATGGTCTCCGTGCTCGGGCCGCTGAGCCTGGACGTCAGCTGGGACTGTGGCTGGCGCGGCCTGTCCGATTCCAAGAACTGCGGCATGCAACTCTGTCTGAACGCGGTCTGGGATGAGCAGACCTCTGAACTGTCCCTCGGTGAGTTCGGCGTCTGGATCCGACTCGGCGCCCGCGTCGCCTGGACACCCGAGGGCGAAGCCTGGCGTCGGGAATCGGGACTCGCGCTGGGCGAACCCCAGCAGGGGTGACCCGGACGCCCCGAGGCCCTTACGCCCCGGTGGAGGCGAGAGATGCGCGACACTCGCGCGGGGTGACGCCGTGGGCAGGGCGGAATACCCGGGCGAAGCAACGGGGGTCGGGCAGGCCGACCCGGCGATCGACTCATCGACCGGCAGATCGGTGCCGGTCAGTAGCCGGCCCGCTTCGGTGAGCTCAGGGGTTCCAGCTGCGGGTCTACGGCGAAAGCGGCACCAAGCTGGACGACTTCGACCTCGGCAACAACGCTGACGAAGGCCATGTTGAGGGACATACATTCGGCGTTCCCATGTCCTGGGTGCCTCCAGGGGCACCCACCTGCGCAGAAACCCAGACCTGCCCCGGCCTGCGTAAGAACGGGAAAGCTGAGGGACCAGCCAGGAAAACCTAACTGTCCCTCAGCTACCGAGCTGCCCCAAGAAGCACACTGACCTGCAGTTATACCGCGCAGGCGAGCGCCCCCGGCAGGATTCGAACCTGCGCACACGGCTCCGGAGGCCAGCAGAGGCCGTTGCGCTTTTGGGGCGCTGACCTGCAAGGGAGGGGCGGGACAGACTTCGCTGAGCAAGATCATTACGCCCCTATTACGTGGGCGGTCTGTTGGGCGGTCGGTCCGGCCCGTATGGTCGAAGCATGATCTCGGGCAGCAGCGGGGGACCGGACGGCGGCGCGGAGTTCACGGCGGAGGGACTGGAGCCTGTCCTCCGGGAGGCATGTACGACGGTCGAACTCGACTCCCGCGGCGCGGAGTTGCTGCGGCTCGGCTCGAACGCGGTCTATCGCCTGACTTCGTTACCGGTCATTGTCCGCATCGCGCGTGATCCGGCGGTGCTCGGGGAGATGGAACGGGCCGTGAACGTGGCCCGGTGGCTTGAGACGCAGGATTTCCCGGCCATGCGCGTGCCAGCGTCGGTCACCCAACCGCTTGTCGTCGGCGGCTTCGTGGTGACCTTCTGGGAGAGCGTCCAGGAGCGCGAGGAGTACGCGACGGTCGGGGAACTTGCCGATCTTCTCCGCCGCTTGCACTGGCTTGAAGAACCTGAGTCTCTGCGCCTGCCGTACTTCGACCCGCTGGCCAAGGTGGCAGCGTCCCTTGAAGGGCTGGACGGTATCTCGGCGGAGGACCGAACGTTCCTGGAGGAGCGAGCGGCGAGACTCGGCAAGGACTACGACCGTCTGGACTTCGTCCTTCCCTTCGGCATGATCCACGGTGATGCCAGCATCGGGAACATCCTCCGCCATCGGGACGGGCACGCAGTGCTCATCGACCTGGACGGCTTCGCTCTCGCTCCACGCGAGTGGGACCTGGTCCAGACAGCAGTGTTCTACGAGCGGTACGGCTGGCACAGCAAAGCGGAGTACGCAGAGTTCGTGCACCGGTACGGCTTCGACCTGATGAATTGGCCCGGGTACGAGACTCTTGCAGACCTGCGTGAACTGATGATGGTGGCCTGGCTCGGTCATCAGGTCACGAGCAGCGACCGGGCAGCCGCCGAGTTCGCTCGGCGAGTAGGGTCCCTTCGCACTGGTGAGGGCCGAGACGAATGGGGCCCGTTCTGACCGGGCGTCTCAGGGACTGACGTGGTCGCCAGACGCGAGCCACAACCTGTGGTCTCTGACCTGATCGGTGAAGGTCTGTACGTCCTTGCTGCTACCCACACCTGCAAGGCTCTGCCGGAACTCGGCAAGGTAGCTGATGCAGCGAGCCGACTTGAGCTGCTCGCCCAGGTCGAGCGCATCGAGTGCGACACGGCAGGCTTCCTCGACGTCGCCGGCGCGTAGGTGGGCGCCTGCCAGCACCATGGTCGCGAAGAAGTCGCTCCGTACATGGCTGCCGCTCATGGCGTTCTCGGCGTGGGCGACGGCCTTTCGCGCGCTGTTGACGTCGCGGAAGCAGTGGGCGGCCTCAGCAGCAAGTTCAGCTTCGTCGAAGTAACTGATCCACTCGGGCTCGTCGTCGCTGTTCCTGCTCTCCAGTGCTTTCGTGGCCGCGGTCAGGGCGGCTTCGCAGGCCCGTACGTCGCCGGTGCGGGCAAGAGCGCGGGCCTCCATGGCGTGGAACTGGGCGCGCAGTGTTGGCGTGGCCACGGGCGAGATGCCCATGAGCGCCGCGCGGGCGAGCGTGGCGGCCTGCGTGTAGCGACCGAGGAACGTCGCCTGATGGCTCATGGCGGACAGGATGCTTCCGGCGAGCCGGCGGTCGTTGGCGTCCTGGGCCAAGCGGAGGGCCTGGAGGAAGTACCGCTGCGCCAAGCCGTGACGGCAGGCGTCGTACGACATCCAACCGGCCAGGAGGGTCGCCTCTGCCACAGTGGAGAAGAGGGCTCGCCCAACCTGCTCGGAATACTGCCCGCGCAGGAGCGGGGTAACTTCGGTGCTGAGGTACTGAACGGCTGCGTGCCGAGCGTGGTCGCCGCCGAACCGGTCGTCCAACTCGGCGAACATGTCCGCAGTGGTCTTGATGGCGGCCACGTCTCCGAAACCGACACGCATTCCGTCCCGACGCTGCCGAGGAACGGCCGGCTCGGGTGCGACCAGCCAGCGGAGCGAGGCTTCGTTCCACGCGGGCTCGGACGGCTCGGCCTGCAACAGGGGCTCGTACCGGTTGAGATCAGCGCGCCACAGTTGGCCCACCGTATCGATCGCGCCTTCGGGACTCGCCGGATAACTGGCGTCCAAGAGTCCCGTGTCCCGCTCGCCCTCGTGGTTCAGCCCCAACTCGGCGGCGCTGAGGTCGTACGCCTCGCACAGCAACGGGCCGTAGAAGTCGTCCGGCGTGCTGTGGCCATTCTCCCAACTGGCGATACGGCGCTTCACGCTGGCGTCCGACGGAAGTTGGTGGCCACGACGGAGCGCAACCTGACGCAACTCGCGCACCAACCGCGGCTGACTCCAGCCGCGACCCACGCGGGCTTGCCGTAAGCGAACGCTGATTGGCTGCAGCGAAGACGTGACCGTTCCCTCCTCACCTGAGTACGGGTGCGACTTCTGGGGCGCACGGCTCTTTGGCCTCACGACCGAATGTACGCGCTGTTTACTGCTACGCGCTGCAAGTAACCGGAGATCGTGGGCTGTTGGTTCGTGACGGGGGATGACGCGTCCACGCGTGACACGTCATCCCCCGTCACCTCTCGTCATCTGCCCCAGCCACCGTGGCGACCCCGAGCCTGGACACAGGGCGGCATTGCGGCCGCAACTCAGTCTCGACCGAGGTGAGATGACGTGCAGAGGATGACCAGGAGGGGCACGGAGTGGTTGTCCGCAGCAGCGGACAACCCCGCCGAGTGTCGGCAGATTTGGGCGGACGATCCCCGGAGGCCCTGCCTGCTTCCGACCGGCCGCTACTTCGACGTGCTGAGCGTGGAACAGCGCCTCGGGATGGAGATGTTCGACCGCCTACGGCGGAGTGGGATGCCCTTCGGACCGACGGTCGCCGACCGCAAGGCACAGCGAGTCGGGTTCTTTCTCGGCTCGGAGAGCCGCGAGACCTTCACGTACTACCTGGAACGCGAAACGTCATCACCACCGTCATACCGGTACCTCGGCGACGGCGGCGCTGTCGTCGTACCGGGCGCCATCCCGCTGCTCGATGACCGCTATCAGTGGCTCCGCGCGCCTACGCGTCGGCCGGAAGCCAATCCGCTGCGCCCGGTCGCTCTCGCCACTGCACTGGTCGCCTCCGCGGAACTCTTGGCAAGGATCGACCGCTTCGAAGAGCAGTACCCGACGCCTTACTCGGCGGTCGCTGCGCTCCCCGAGGAGACGATCACGGATGCCGGATAAGCCGACCGACGGACGCGACGCTGCCGCGTGGTCGCCTCTCGACAGCGACGGTTGGTATGCGGCCCGAAACGCGACCACCGCACTGCGAGACGCCCTCGTTCGCGCCGGCCTGGAGAAGGACGTCCCCTACCTGCGCGCGGACTTGAACGCTTTCGGACACGGCCTCGTCGAACTGGGCCGAGTGTCCCCCGCAACGGCCGAGCGCCTCTCAGAACTTCTGCGCCTGGCTCTGGCAAGCGGCTTCGGCCGAGACCGTAGCGATGGTCAGGGAACGACTGTTGCCGAACAACACAAAGGAAGGGCCTGAGGTCATGACTGACCGGCGCAGAGTGGTAGCCAATCGAGCGGAGAACCTGGCGCCTGGCGTGGCCTACGTCCGTGGTTGGAACCGCGCACGTCGGACCGCCGGCGCCCTGGCTGATCAATTGGTGATGCTCGGGCTGGACTCCGACTTTCCCGGCCTGGCGGCCGACGTGAACGTCTTCGGTGACGGGCTGGTGCAACTCGGGACTGTTCGTCCTGAAGCCGCTGAGCTGCTGGCGAGGCTGCTTATGGCAGGACTGGCGGCAGAGTCACGTGAGTTGACGACGGACGTGTCCCTGCCCCCTCATCGGGAAGCGCCTGCGGCTTGAACTGCTCCTCGGCGGTCAGTTGTCCTGCCGCTCGGCCGGGACCGGCGCCCCTGCGCCGCAGCCCGGACGAACGGCAGGACAACAGGAGAGAGCAGACAAGCTGCGATCATTTTGCGGGTGGTTCGGGCGCTGACCTGGGCAAACGGCCGAAGTGCGGCCTCGTCGGGCCCGATTCCTTTCACCGCGATTCCCTGCTGTTCCCCGCTCGATCTGGTGCGGCTATGGTGCGCTGCTAGGCAGCTCGATGGGTTAATCTGGTTGGACTGGCGGAAGTTGCCGAATATGGGCAGGTCTTCTACTCCTTCAACCTGGGGGCGGCAGACGTTTCTGAGCCTTCTTCGGCTTGTCCTTCATCTCCGTCCTGGTCCTCCATGTACGCGTAACCAGGCGGCGGAAGTGTGAGATCGGCTTCTGGTATTGAGAGGTTCTGCCGCATCAACAGGAGCATCTCAAGCTCAGCCTGATCGTACTTCTGCTGCCGGTCATGGAAGCTACGGTCGTCGGGAGCGTCGTACTCTCCGAACTGGCCCCAGGACCAGGCGGCGCTGTAGGCAGCAGAAGCGGCAGCTGCTACAGCGCGGTCGGCGTAGAACTCCAACTGCGCGAGCTTGGCGAAGGCATCAGACTGCCAACCTTCTGGCAACTCGGGCTCGTCCGTGATGCCGTAGCAATGGTTGTAGGCGGTCCTGGCCAGCGCTTTCACAGCTTCGTAAAATTCTACGTACGATTCTCGGCGGTGTTCGAAGGTGCGAGCCTGATCCTCGCGAGACCAGCGTTCGTGCTCACGCTGTCGCTCACGAGCCCAGGCGACGGTTTCACGGCGATCCGACCAGCGCTGCGTAATCAGAGCACTTATGGTCCCGGCGACCAGCGTGGCTGTCACGCCTATGCCAGCCACTACCAGCGGTACCCAGAGGGGAGTTGAAGTCACTCTTCGATAGTCTCAGCCGCGGCGCTGGCCGAGCGCTCCTCAGCCCAACACGATCTTCCGGCGCACTATTCAAGCATCGCGGCGAGGTCGTCCCGTTCCGCGAGCTGACGATCATCTCTGCATCGCTGCCTTAGACGGTGGATCTCCTGAAGGGCGGCTGCGGCTTCCGGCTCGTTCATCCATCACCGTACCAGGCGCTGGCAGTGAGCCGGCCGAGCGCTCCGAGGAGCTGGAGTGAGCCGGAGTGCATCGGCCAACGTGTCGCCGTGCCCGTAGGAGCTCAGCAGGAGCGTTGCGCGGGACTTCCGCCAATTGCGGATAGGCCGCGTTGAGTGCAATTCCAGATCAACCCGCACGCTCCGCTCCATGATGCACACGCTGAGCTGTTGCCCAGCCAGAGTTGACCGACGGCAGCTGTGACCCGCTTCATCGACCACAATGCGAGCAGCTTTTCGAGATTCAAAGATTGAAAGAAGCACTTAATGGTGAACGATTCGACTAATCGTTGCCAGTACGGTCCAGTTGACACGCGCGTCGCCGTGTGGCGTAGTGGGAACTAAGGTTCAAGTCGAACCGAGCAGCTGGAGCAGTACACCGGAGCACAAATTTCAGGTGAGCCGCAATGCAAAAGAACTGCTTTGTCATAATGCCCATCCGGAAAGCAGGGACCCCGGAGCATAAGCATTTTCGCTCATTGCGTGATTTGGTAATCGAGCCTGTTATAAAAAACCTAGGGCTCACGGTGACTCGCGCAGATGATATAGCAAAAGGTGGGGCGATAGTCGCTGGAATCATTCACCATCTCGCTACGGCGGATCTCGTGATTGCAGATCTGACCGACTTGAACCCCAACGTATTTTATGAGATCGGAGTTAGGCACGCCCTTCGGGGCAAAGGAACGGTGATGATTGTCGACACAAGTAGGACTGAAACACCGTTCGACCTGAAGCCATACCGCATGATCGAATTTACCCCCGACCTGGAGGGCATCGAAAAGCTCCGCATGCTGTTGGATCGATTCTCTCGCGATATACTGGAAGAAGCTGGGGAAGTGCAGAAGGATAACCCAGTACATGACTTCCTTCCATCCCTTCCGACCGACATCTTTTCGCACGTGGAGGGTTCCATTGAAGGTGAATTGAGGGAAGAGATATCCAGCCTTCGCGCGTCGCTGAGCAGATATGGATTTGATTCGGTGAGTGAAACGCGAACCGCGGACGCTGCTAGCGTTGTTTCAGAAGTCCTATCTAAATCCCAACGTGGCGAACTCCCTGCCGATCTCTTTAGTCAAGCACGGTCGGCGGCGCAGGACGAGAACCGAACAGAATTCTTGAATCTCATCATGCAGCTGGTGAATGATTCCCCCTTCGTTATTGCGGCACTAGACTGGGCGGCACTTTCCGGTGATGCCCAAAGACTAAATTTGCCCGAAATATCGCTGGTGCTGCGCGAGCGCGCTCTGCAGTTGCGCCCCAACGATCAAGGGCTCAAGCGTATGCACCTTTCTGCCCTCGCTCATTCCGAAGACCCGCGTCACCGCGAGCGAGCCCGCGAAGAACTCGCAGCGCTCCTTAATATGTCGTGGGATGACGGGGAACTAAGACTTCCTGCAGAACTTGAAAAGAGGCACCTTGGCACGTTCGGCTTGATGCTCGATGCGTACCACCGCGACGGACTGGATGGCCCAGCACTCAAAATTACTACGGCGCTAGTAGAGAAATATCCAGAGTGCACCGTTTCTCTCAGAAATCACGCTCGGGCATTGTCGCGTGCAGAACGCAAGGATGAAGCTGAGGATTGGTATCGCCGAGCTGTGCTGGCCGGTGACGTCGATGACGTCTCTGCGGAATGGTTGGGCAATGAGCTAGGAACCAATGCGGAGCGCCTTATAGATGCCATCGAAAGTTATCTGCGAGCATGTGAGCTAGACCCGCAGGATTCAGACCATTTCGCTCAGGTGGCGGACGAAATAGCCGAAGCTGCGGCGTACAAAGAACTCGGTGTCCATTCGAATCAACGACTGCTTCCGGATGAGATTTCTACGTCGTCTGTGGTTGACTTCCTGGCTGCCGCTTTTTCATGCACATCGCTGACGCCAGAAACTATCAAGTTGGCGAGATCTGCAATTCTAGAAGCAGAGCTCCGTCAGGGAATTCTTGATGATTTGGTTGCCGTGCGTCAGGGATCTACTAAGAAAATCGAGGGACGCGACATCTCCCTCCTTGCGAGGAGAGAGCGCTTGCAGCTAGTTCGGGAACATTATGCTCTCGTTCACAGTGACCTAACGAAACCAGAGTGACGGCGCAGCCGGCCGCACGCCAGTTGTGGAACACCTTTGCTGGTATCTGATCGTCCGACGAACACGGTTACCGGCTGTCAACTATGATCGGCAGGTCGGCTGAGCGAAAGCTGTTCGCATCCGTAAGAAGGACCGGTGCCGCCGGATAGCAAGAAGGTCCGAGACTCCGTGAGATGGCCACCCATGGAACAGCTTCGCCCTGGAGCGTGTGACGAGAATCGAACTGGCGCTCAGCTTGGGAAGCTGAGATGACCTAGGGCTCGCTGCCGCGCTGACCTGGGGTGGAGCGGCGCCAGCGGCTGGCGGGCGGGCGGCTGGTTTCCCAGTAATTCCCCGTGGCTATCCGCACGATCTGGCACGGGTCTGACCCGTAACCCGTAGGCGCCCTCGATCAAGGGAGTCCACGGGTTACGGGCTCGAGTAGTTCTCTGCTACCCACCCTTGGGAACCTGGCCGTGGCGTGTGCCGAAAACGCCTGAGAGATTCCCGGAAAGCCAGTGGGCCGCGATCAAATTACTTTTCCATGCTCGATGATTACTTGCTCTGCACAAAAGCGAATAAGTGGAATCTCTCTGGTCAATTCGGCATCATTCACGAATGGAAAATATTTCGGACGCGTGCCATCCTTGGCGTGAACGAGCGAATTTCGCGTCTGGTAAATGCGTTTCGCTAGCGCGGTGATGATCTCGGACTCCCGTTCGGCCTCAAGGTTGACTGGAAGGTTATCGGTAAACGAAGGGGAAGTGGTTCGGTAATGCTCAATTAGAGAGTCGTCGTTCGCTTTGATGTCGCCTATTAGCCGAGGGAGGTCGACATAGCGCTCAAGCACCAGTGCGAGTGCCTTTTGCTCGTCTACGCCTCCCTCGTCTCTAACTTTACGCTGCGTGTTTGTGACGAGCTTGATGACACCTTGGATATCTTTGGATCGCTTAAGGGAAAAAGACGGGTCTGCGATCTTCTTCCGTACTTGTTCAACGAAGTCATCATTGAACACCTTCTCAAAGAAATGCTCTGCGATGTGATAGTACGACAGGTACTTGAGCATCGGACTCTCGGCAGATACTGCCAATTGATAGTGGTGGACGAGGTCGGATGTGTATGTCATTCGAGGAGCATCCATGCCTGCATCCACAGCCCTTCCGCGTCGCCGTACTCGACCTCCGCCCGTAAGGTGATCGAGGTTGTACGCAGTGCGATATGAGATGTCATAGCTGTAAGCCAGCTGAAAAAGGAATGCTTCAGCCAGTTCAGCGTAGTCATTCCTCGGCCTTGCTGATTCCACTTTCAGGGTGAGGAGGGGAAAGGCGCCCCCGATAACCTCTGCGGTCGTTACAGGGTGTCGCTCCTGCCTGATGGGGTCCGGTGCGGAGAATGTGTAACGTCGATCACGGAGGCGACGTCGGATCGATTGGAGCATCACGGGCATGCGGGGCGCATCCTTCAACGCTCCGAGGAAGTTCAGTACGTAGGGGAGTGAAGGCTCTCCGATCGAATACTTAATTCCACTCTCGTCTGATGACGAGAGCTCTCCAAACTCCCTAATAATTGCCGCTCTGGGGCCGGTTGAATTGCTGATTAGCATGAGTTCGCATCTATTATTCCAGGCGAGAGTGCATCCACTTCTATCCGATGTCTCGTTAACGCTCGCAATAGCCGCCTTGATTTCGGTAATGTCTAGGCGGTCGAGTGTGGTCTCCGGGTCGACATAGATCGGCTGATCTAGGATTACTTGGCTGTCCGTCCATGCGTCGACTCCCACGATGAGCTTCAATGATTCGATTGCCTCTTCGAAAATCATCTCTGTCACGGGTCGACTCCTCAGGGTTCGGATGATCACCTACTTATATCTGACTGAGTGGCTGGATGCTGCTGGTTCCTGCCAACTGCACAAGCACAAGAGGCCGGTGGAAGGGCTTTGGGCTGGAGCTGCTTTGGCGCGAGTGATCATGGCCCCGTAAGCTTCCGGCGCGTCGGGCGGTCTGTGGACCTGCCCGCTAAAGCACGACGTTGGGGCCATGATCTTCGAGGCTCGCGCCAAAGTGGCTGCCTAAAGCCGTTTCATCGACCGCCCCAGCCACGACGTACCCCTTCTCACCTCAAGCGGCTGACTGCTGCAGCGCGCGGCACGGGCGCCGGCCGGGCTGGAGCGGGGCGGAGACATGAGCGCAGGCCCGGCCGGGGGTCGGGACGCGCGCGGGGAGCGAAGCGAGCCGCCTTGATCACGTGAAGAAAGTTTGAGCCAACTCGGGTTCGGCTACAGCTTGAACGACAGCTCCAACTCGTCGCCCGGCAGGTGGAACTCCTCTAGAGCCAAGGGCTTGTACGCCGCTGCGAGCGTGACGCGGATGACGTGCAGGAGTGGCACCCCATCCGTGAGCCGGAGGGCCTGGGCCTGGTCCGGGAGAGGCATCCGGGTGCGGACGTACTCCGTGAAGTGGAGTTCGTGGCCCAGGTCGGCGAGTGCGCTGTAGAGCTCCGGCGCCGGCGGCGGTGCCTCCTCCTCGTACTTGGTATCGATCAGCACCGAGAACGGCACGTACGTCCGGTGGAGTTGGCGGAGGCGGCCATGGTCTGCCGTTTGTAGGGCGTCGTACGTGAACATTGGCTCGCCCGGCGGGATCCGGAGTAGATCCGCCAGGGCCAACGGGGCGTCGGTGCGGGTGGCTACGGGTGGCTCGGCGTCGGTCCAGCGGATGCCGTCGGCCTCGACGTAACGGCCGTCGGGAACTCTGCGTACGCCGCGCGGGCGCGTGTGGCTGGGGCGGCTGTGAGGGGAGCGGGCGAAGGTGCCGCGGCCCATGATGGCCTCGACGAGACCTGATGCTCGTAGCTCGGCGAGGCCCTGACGGACTGTGGGACGCGTCACGCTGAACTGTTTCGCCAACGCCTCTTCCGACGGGAGCGGCTGGCCGGCCGGGAAGGTGCCGTCCAGGATGCCATCGCGCAGGTAGTCGGCGATCTGCCGATACTTCGGCTGCGTGTTCTTCGGCGGCATGCGGGCCCTCCGTGGCCGTGGCTTCTGCGGCTGTGCGTCGGCGTAGACGGCTTGTCTACTAGCGTGCACAGCTTCTCTCATCGCTAGGTCGGTTGACAACCCGTACTACGGGTTGCACTCTTGTCTGGGTCACCCGTACTACGGGTGGTCTAGCAACCCGGAGGATCGGCCTTCGGGTGCCAGAGAAGAGGAGATCCGAAAAGTGGCAAGCCTTCCGATCGACACCGCGAAGTACACGGGGATCATCTGCGCCGTGCCCCCGGCTCCGCGGGTCGCGAACCGAGAGACCGGTCAGGTTCGCGTCGACCGCGAGACCGGCAAGACCATGTACCAAGTCGGGCTCTGCCTGATGGCCGGGTCGTCGGCGGACGTCGTGAACGTGAGCGTGGCCGGTGAACCGAGCGGTGTGCAGCTCGGTATGTCGGTGGCCGTGCGGGACCTGGTCGCGACGCCCTGGGAGAACGAGGGGCGGCACGGGATCGCGTTCCGCGCGGCGGAGATCCGGCCCCTCAGCGCTCCCGCCCCGGCGGGTAAGGGGGCCGCGCAGTGATGAACCTGGCCTCCGCCACTTCGGCCGGTGCGTCCGGGCCGAGTTGGGTTCTGGTGGTGGCCGCGGTGCTGGTGTCGGGCCTGCTCCTGGCGGGCCCGGCCCTGCGCCGCCGCTATCCCGTTGCCGGGTGGCTGTTACTCGGCTTCCCGGTCGCTGCCTTCCGTGTCATGCAGACTTGGCGGCCCTTGATGGCCGGGTGTGGGCTCGCCGTGAGTCGGCGACCGGCGCTGACGGTCGTGTCCGGGCTCGTCGGCAATGGGGCGCCACCGCCTCAGCCGCGGGTGCCGCGTCGCGGTCTCATACGCCCGACCGCTGGCGGCTTCGTGTTGCTGGTACGGCTGTTACCGGGCCAGGTGCCGGAGGACTTCGTCAAGGCTGCGCCTGCTATGGCGGAGGACTGGCAGGTTCACGCGGTGCGGGTGACCTCCTGGAAGCCGGGGGTCGTACGGATCGTAGCTTCGGCGGCCGACCCGTTGGCTGCTCCTCGGGTGCCGAAGCAGCGGGGCCCTGGCCACCTGCTCCGGGTGACTGTGGGCGCACTGGAGACCGGGGCCGCGTGGGTGCTCGACCTGCGGCGCGTGCCGCACTGGCTGATCGTGGGTGCCACCCGCTCCGGCAAATCCACGCTGATCAACGCACTCGTCGCGGGGCTTGCTCCGCAACCCGTCGCCCTCGTCGGCATCGACTGCAAGGGCGGCATGGAACTGTCCCTCTACGAACCGCGGTTGTCCGCCCTCGCGACCAACCGTGAGCAGGCGGTCCGGCTGCTGGCCGCGCTCGTAGACCTGACCCTCGACCGCATGACCGTCTGCCGGGCGGCTCGTGTCCGCAACATCTGGGGTCTGCCGGACAAGGAACGTCCGGTCCCTGTCGTCGTGATCGTTGATGAGCTCGCGGAACTGTTCCTCGTCGCGAGCCGGAACGAGAAGGACGAAGCTCAGGCGGCCGGTACGGCACTGATCCGACTGGCCCAACTCGGCGCGGCACTCGGGGTGTTCCTCGTCGTCGCCGGCCAACGTGTCGGCTCCGACCTGGGGCCCGGTGTCACCGCCCTTCGGGCACAGCTCGGCGGCCGGGTCTGCCATCGCGTGGCCGACCCCGGTACAGCCGAAATGGCGCTCGGAGATCTGAACCCCGACGCCCTGAAGGCTGCGCAGGCCATCACGCCGGAACAGGCCGGTACGGCCGTCCTCGCCTCCGGCGACGGCTGGGAGCGGGCCCGGTCACACCTGATCACGGAGGCAGAAGCGGAAGCCGTCGCCGCCGAGTACGCGCACCTGACTCCCGTCCTGTCCGAACTGGACGTCGAAGCACCGTGAAAGGGGCCTGCCGTGCTGGTGTCCATGTCCGCCGTCCTGCTGCTGGGCCTACTGATCTGGTTCCTGCTGCGCATCCGGTACCTGCGGTGGGTCGACGCGCTGCTCTGCGGAGCGTTCGGCTTCCTGCTCTCCAAGACCGTGGCCGCGCCGTTCGCTCAGGCCTTCCTCGACGGTGTGAACGGCTTCCTGGGCCAACTCCGCTTCTGAAACGACCCGTTGACCCGAGAGGGGGACATCCCGTGTCCGCGTACGTCATCCGCTCCGGTGATCGCGCCGCGTTCCTGGCCGGTCTGCGGGAGCTGGTCGACTTCCTGGCAGCCAACCCCGCGGTCGTCGTACCGCGCCAGGCATCCATCGCCGTCCTGGTCGATGCGTCCGACTCCGCCGGTCGGCGAGAGGGAGTGGCGTCGGTCGCCGTTCCGCTCGGCGTGCCGACGGAAGACCTCGGCCAGGGCTACTTCAACGCTCGCCGCGAATTCGGACCGATCGCGTACGTCGCCGTCGCGATCCCGCCCGAGGAGCAGCAGTGATCGCCCGTATGACGGGCTCCCGACGGGGCGCGAAGTCGCCAAACCCGACCCCGTCAGGAACCCACTCCATCCGCCACATGAGCAGTGATAGGAGTACTCACACTTTGTCCAGCGCGCCTCATTCGCGCAAATCCCCGTTGCCCGACTGCGAGCTCAGGCAGCGAGACTCGGAGGTCTCGACCTGCGCCGGACGGGAACAGGTCGTCCTCGTCGAGCTCGACGACACCGAGCGGTGGGTGTGCCCCGCGCACGCTGCCGCTCTCTGGCTCACCGACCCGACGCTTCGCTTCAGTGCCAAGACCCGACCCGAGGGCATCTCGGCCGTGATGGGGCACGCGTTCGGCGGCGGGGGTGGTCGCCGATGACCACGGTCCTGCCGAACAACGCTGCGGCCCTGATCGCCAGGGCCTCAGAGGCGGACTTCGCGGCCTGGCGCCGGAACATCGTCCGCCTCGGCGGCTGCACCAACCCGATTCATCTGGTCGGTGCAGCGACTGTCTACGACACGACGACGGGTGCGGCCCTGCTCTCCTACGGGTCGGACGTCAATGGCGGTCGCCTGCTCATCGCGTGCGGCAACCGGCGGGCGACGGTTTGCCCGGCCTGCTCGGGGTTGTACCGGGCGGACACGTATCAACTCGTCCGGGCCGGACTCGTCGGCGGCAAGAATGTCACGGAGGCGGTGAGCGGGTACCCGCGCGTGTTCGCCACGCTCACCGCTCCCAGTTTCGGTCCGGTTCACACCCGCCGGGAACACGACGGGCTCGTACGGGCCTGCCGTCCTCGTCGGCCGGGGGAGCGCTGCCCCCACGGGCGGCCGGCTGGATGCCGTGAACGTCATCCGTCGGACGATGCCCGTCTCGGTGAGCCGCTGTGCCCGCGCTGCTACGACTACGCGGGAGCTGTCCTCTGGCACGCGTTCGCCGGTCGGCTCTGGCACCGGTTCGGGCTCGAGTTGCGGCGGGACGTTGCGCGGCGTGCCGGGCTGTCGCGTACCGAGTTTGGGGAAGTCGCCCGGCTCTCGTACACGAAGTCGCCGAGTACCAAAGGCGCGGCCTGGTCCACTTCCATGGCGTGATCCGCGTCGACGGACCGGACGGACCCGACTCGCCCCCGCCGGATTGGGTGACTGTCCCACTCCTGACGGACGCCGTAAGGGCGGTGGTCGGCCGGGTGCGGCTGACCGCTCCGGGTGCGGCCGTCGTCGGCCCGCGGGAGCTCCGCTTCGGTACGCACGTCGACGTACGACCGGTCACCTCGTACGGCAGGGACGTGGGGGAGCGGCCTGCCTCGGCGGCGGCCGTGGCGGGTTACATCGCCAAGTACGCCACGAAGGGAGCGGAGTCTGCCGGCGCGGTGGACGGCCGGATCTACCGCGCGCGAGACATGGTCATGTTGCCCGTGCGAGCACACGTGCTGCGCATGATCGGCACGTGCTGGTGGCTCGGCGGCCTGCCGGAGTTCGAGCCGCTCGGGCTGCGTCGCTGGGCTCACATGCTGGGGTACGGCGGGCACTTCTCCACCAAGTCACGCCGCTACTCGACGACGCTGACTGCGCTCCGGCAGGCACGTGCCGATCACCGTGCGGAGCAACAACGGGTTTCCCTCGGCCTGGCCGACGGCCCGACCATCACGGTCGGCCAGTGGCGTTACGCGGGACGTGGCTACTCGCCGGCGGCCGCGCTCCTGGCCGCTTCCGTGCGGGAAGGCGGTGGTCTCCATGGCGCGTGACAGCCGCGCGAAGACCGCTGAGCTGCTCACCGTGCGGCAGGTGCTCGACGAACTTGGCGGCATCTCCCGACGAACCTTCTACCGCTGGCGGGAACTGCGACTGGCTCCGCCCTGCATACGGCTACCCAACGGGGAGCTCCGGGTTCGGCGTGACGTGCTCAACGACTGGTTGGAGGAGCGGGCGGAGGGGGCTGCGTCGTGAAGTCGTACAAGGTCTCCGTCTGGAAGATCTCGGTCAACAAGACGACCAAGAAACCGACGTACCTCGTGCGCTGGGTCGTCGACGGACAGCCGTTCAGCGAGTCGTACAAGACCAAGACGCTGGCCGACCGCTTCCGCGCGAAGCTGGTGCGGGCGCTCGACAAGGGCGAGCCGTTCGACACGGTCACCGGTCTGCCCGACTCGCTGCGCGGGGGCAAAGCTGCCCTGTCGTTCCTCGACTTGGCGGTGAAGTACCTGGACGCGCGTTGGCCGGAGGCATCGGCCAAGCAACGGGACAGCATGACCGATGCACTGGCGACGGTCGTTCCCGTCGTGGTCAAACCGGCACGGGGGCGGCCTGCGCCGGAGGTGCTTCGGAAGGCGTTGCGCTCGTACGTCCTGCCGGTTCCGCGAAGGGAGCGGGAACGGCCCGAGGAGATCGCCGCGGCCGTGCGGTGGATCGAGAAAGCGTCGCTTCCGGTGGGAGAGCTCCAAGAGATCGCCCGGGTACATGAGCTGATCGATGCGCTCGGCCGGAAGCTCGACGGTAAACCGGCTGCGACTCAGACGTACCGGCGACGGCGGGCCGTGGTGTTCAACGCCCTTGAGTACGCAGTGGAGTTGGAGCACCTTCCGTCAAATCCACTGACGCGGGTTCGGCGCAAGCGCGGCAAGCGGGCGGTGCAGGAGGTCGACCGCCGGGTGGTGGTCAATCCTCGGCAGGCTCGGGAGCTCCTGACCGCACTCACGTACGTGGGCGGCTACGAACGGGCGAGCGGCCAGCGACTGCGGGCGTTCTTCGGGTGCCTGTACTACGCGTCGATGCGACCGGGGGAGGCGCTGGGGCTCCGCCGCTCCGACTGCACGCTTCCGGCCTCCGGTTGGGGCCGCATCGAGCTGGCGGAGACCCGTCCCACGGCGGGCAAAGCCTGGACGGACTCCGGTGAGGCTCACGATCGGCGCGGCCTGAAACAGCGAGCCCAGGGTGAGGTGCGCATCGTGCCGATACCCCCTCCGCTCGTGCGCCTGCTCCGTGAGCACCTGGAGGAGTTCGGTACGGCGAAGGACGGCCGGCTGTTCTCCAGCGAGCGGGGCAACGTGATCGCGGCCTCGTCGTACTCCCGGGCGTGGAAACAGGCTCGGGAACTGGCGCTCGTCCCTGATCAGGTGGCCTCGGTCCTGGCCTTCCGGCCGTACGACCTCCGTCACGCGGGCGTGTCCCAGTGGCTTAACTCCGGCGTTCCGGCCCCGGAGGTCGCGGCTCGCGCCGGCCACTCGGTGGACGTCCTTCTGAAGATCTACGCCAAGTGCATAGACGGCCAGGAGCAGGAGATGAACGACCGGATCATGAAGGGCCTTGAGGAGGGGGACCTCACGGACTGACACAACCACCTGGCCGACGCACGGGTGCCGCGGGCCACCACTCGGATGCCGTTGGCGAATTCACGAATTCGCCAACGGCATCCTGCGGTCCGGGTGGGTTCATGCTGCCCTCCCAGGCCGTAGGCGGTACGGGTCACAGCCCGAACTTGTCCTCGATCTTGAAGACGAGGCACGTGACAGCGATGAAGGATCCAGCGCCCCAGGCCAGAGCCCGTCCCAGGTCGGGAGACGTGTGCCGGGCGAGGATGTAGGCCACCAGGGCGGCCACGGCTCCGCAGAGCAGTGCCACGAGGATGGACAACACCTTCATGGCCGGGGGGTTGGTGGGGTTCGACGTCACGACGCGCTCCCGGGCTTCTTGCCGCGGGCGGGCCGCATCCACTTCTTGAGGTTGTACTCGTAGACCAGGGCGTGGCCGCTGGGAGACAGCGGCGCCTTCACGTACGCCTCGCGCCGGTCGGCGAGTCCGAGGTCGATCAGCTTCCGCAGCCCGCGCTCCGTCGTGTCGGGAGACCACCCGTACCACTCGGGGGAACGCTCAGCGGGGAACCGGGACCATGCCTTGCCCGCCGCGACTGCGAGCAGCATCGCGAGCCCCGGGACGTCGATCCGCTCGTCAACCTGCCGCTTCCAGAAGGCGATCGGCAGGTTGACCCACCGGTCCTCCTCCTTGGCGCTGGCGGGCCGGGTGTACGGGGCTCCCTGGCCATCCTCCCGCAGGAGGGTGGCCGAGATGCGGGTACTGCCCCGAGGCCTGTCGCAGACCAGGAGGCCGCGGTCCTCGAGCCGCTGGAGCGTGCGCCAGGCCGCCGTGCGGGCCGACTGCGCGGTCACGTTGATGTGGGTGTCGAACAAGCGCGCCCACACCATGCTGTCGTGCGTGGTGGTCCAGCCGTCCTCGTTGGCCTTGCTGCAGGCGCCCACCACCATCAGGTACGCACGGATCCCGCGAAGATCGCCGTTGTTGACGAACTCCTTGAGGGGGCCATGGCGACTGTCGGTGCCGCGCGGCGCTTGTATGAACGTCTTGCGCAGGGGCACGGCCTTGCGCCCGGCGCGGTGGAACATTTCCATCCGCGTGTCGTGCCCGGTGACCTCAGGCGGCTGTACGTCCGAGGTCTTCGGCGTCATCTGCTTCATGCCGCCAAGTTTGACCAGACCGACGGGAGCGAATCCAGTCTGATCATGGGCACCTGGTCTGGAGGCTGGAGCGGGTGCTATGTGAGAGCCAAGTGAGAGATCCAGATGGGAGTACAGGTGACAGTCCAACTGAGAGGACCGTGAGCGCCGCAGACGGACGGGCGGTTACATCTGCACGGCGCGCTCGGGGTGGGGGCCTGAAGCAGCGCATCACCCTCACCGCTTCAACGTATTGTTGAAATCACGTCATGTGTGACTGACATCACATGGTGTGTGTGGTGCCAGGCTCGAAAAGGGCTTGCTCTCGATCCGATCTTGGGAATCTGCGGGGCTTGGGGGTCCACATCCGGGCTTCGGGAACGCTGGAGAGGATCAGCGCGAGCTCGGAGTCGTAGGGGGCCGTCAGCCCTCCGGCTGCATCGCCAACGAGCGATGCGGATCCGGCTGTTGAGGGACGGAGGGCAGTCCGTCGCGAGCTCCCGTAAACCCGGTGCGGCCTGATCTCGCCCGTGCGTACGCTGGCCGTGCCGCAGGCGTGACCACCTCCGTCCGGCACGGCTCCGAAGGACATCACATGAGTACGTCATTCCCTTTCCTGCAGGCGTGGATGGACAAGACCCGGCAGGATCACCCGCTGCGCGACTACGTAGGCGAGGCCGTCGGCAGCGGCGCCCCGGACAGCGTCGCGTCGATCTTCTGCAGGGCCTTCGAGGAAATCATCGAGGCACTGGAGAAGGCGCAGCCCCAGCGGCTCGACAGCGTGCGCGGGGTCTTCCGTAAGGCCCGCACGTTGGACGACGTGCTGATCGTGCGGGCAGAGCTCGTGGCCGGCGCCAAGCTCGCGCGCGCTGGCGTTCTCTTCGACTTCGGTCGGCGCAATGGCGCCACTGAACCGGACCTGGTGCTGCGCGAGATGGACCTCGGCATCGAGGTCAAAGCCCGCCGCCTGGACGGTTTGCGGGACCTGCACGATGAACTGGAGGCCGCGCTCGCCGGTCTCCACCCGCCGGTCCTCGTACACCTCACGCCCGACTCGCAGCCGCTTATCATCAAGGCCGATGTGCGGGCCAAGGTGGTCGAAGAAACCGTCCAGCGGGTGCACAGAGGGAACTCGGGCGCCGTAGTGTTCGAGGTGGAGCAGCCCTGGTCGGCCCGCAAGCGCCTCCTGCTCCGTGTCGACATCCTCCCCGCGGTCGAGCTGCCCAGCGGCTCGCGGGTCGTCGTCACGAACCTCTTCTGGGGCAACGAGCCGGGTGCGCACCTGGTGGACACCGAGGACGAGGTGCGAGCCGCCCTAGAGAACAAGCAGAAGACCCGGCAGGCCGAGTCCATGCCCACGATCCTCCTGGTCGACGCGGCCCGCACGGGCATGGCCTGGATCCGCTCGCCGCAGGTCTGGGCGCAGCGTCTAGCGATGCTGTTGCCCGACACCACCCCGTTCGTCGGTGTCGCCGTGATGATCCCGACGCTCGACGATCCGGATGTGGGGATCTCCCTGGGCCTGCGCGCGAACTTGTCCGACAAGGATCGCCGCGCCGTGAATGAGCTGGTCAACTGCCTCGGGCTCACGGCAGTCTGAGGGAGGGATCCAGGATCTCCTGCCGGGTGAGTCGTCGCGCCGAATCCAGCGGCGACTCGATGCTCTCCGATCTGTCCGCGCGTGGTCCCCACGGCTACGCTAAGGGGCCCACGGGACGCCTGCTGACCTGCCGCGAAGCACCTCAAGATCAACACGCTATTACAACGTGATCACTGGCAAACGGCTGCTTTTGGCGGCATCCGCCTGCGCATACGCGAAGACCCCGCATCCAGCTAACGCGCTGGTGGCGGGGTCTTTAGGCACCTCATGCGAAGTGCCCCCGGCAGGATTCGAACCTGCGCACACGGCTCCGGAGTGATTGCGCCATTCGAGCCATGCAGGCCCGCTGACCTGCGCGGCAACTAGTCTCTTGTGGTACGGGGATACACAGTGTGTCGGAGCTGTGTCGCAGGAGATCCTCAGTTGGAGCGGCCGGGCATTGCGTCGGCCACTCTCGGTCGTGTGCTCGTCCGCGTGCAGGTGCTGAGGCTAGAAGCGGCAGCCGCGGCAGGGATCGTGTCTCGTAGCCCGCCGAGGAACCGACGGCCCCGTCACGAAGATCGAGGCTAGCCCTCGTAAGGGCCTAGAAAGCGCGAGCCGTTTAGGTGAATCAGATGATCAGGATCGTCCGCCACCCATGCCTCAGTCTCCCAAGCGAGCTCGGGGAGCCACTGACGCATCGCCTCACGGTTCTCGAAGCAATTTACGAAAACGAGTCCCGCTACAGGCGTTGCAAATATTTCTCGTAGGGTGCGGTGACGCTCGTCATCGAACGGCCCTTTGCTTTTTACAGCTTCCATAAGGAACAGCCACCCACGGACTTCGTCGTATAGGACGAGATCCGGCATTCGTCCGTGGGGATCGAAAGTCAGTCCAAGCGTCTCCTCGAAGAATCTTTCCTCGAAGTGAGCGTGCTTTCCCCGGGTGTCTCCGAGGTAGAGCACCTTCGCGCCGGGTGCAAAGCGAGGCTTAAAGTCCATGACCATTTTCCGCAGCAACGGATTCTGCCCACCTGGAGAAAGTAGGAAATCTTCCCCGTCGGACAGATCAACAGGGATCATCGCCGCATGGAGGGCTTCCGCCCGCGCTTTGACTGCTTGTGTCGCTTCATTGAGGAAGCTCACAAGAGCTTCCTCGAAAGCGTCCGTGCCGTACGACTTGACCGCTTGAACTGCCTCGTCAGACAGGCAGTACTCGTTGAGTTGCGAGTTTGTAGCGATATTCAAGTTGTCCGGATTGAGGACCGCGAATCCGTTATCAACCCACTGACGTAGGGTCTTCTTACGGAAATCTTCCCGGCTACCGGTGGCGTAGGGCTTAGCCCAATGCGTGCCAGACCAGTCCATGATCTTCTGCACGCCAAGACGCGGGGTGGTCGAGTCGGCCCAGCGGTCTCCAGGCTTCAGGCCGGCAAGCGCGAGCAGCGTCACGGCGCTGCGGACATTGTGCCGCTGTGCATCGAACCCGAAGCTTTTCAGCAGCGCCTGTGCGGTGTCGATGGTCGCTAACGTCTCGTCGATTTCGTTGCTGGTGGTCACGCAGCGGAGTCTGACATCTGCGAGAAGAGTTTGGCTACCACGGCATCCAAGGTCTCCTGGTTGGGCAGGCCGTGGGGCGCGGTCTTGGCGAGAAGAACTAGGTCCTCGCGGGATGGGAACGGGAGTCGGCGCAGGTCGCCCGCGTTGACCTGAGTGTGGCCCGAGAATGCTCGGAAATACCGATCCAATACGGTCGAGTTTAGCCAGAGCATGAGACCGCGGGCGAGGTTTTTCTCAAGCGGATTATTCGATTCGTGTAGATAATTCGTCTTGTTGTCGAGCGCGACCCTACTCGGTCCGTCCCAGACTGCAGCAATGACGCGTCGTCGGTCCTCCTTTGCGGTTTGACGTTTCACGACAACGTATGAGCCTTGAGGGAGGAGTTGGCGGATTGCAGCATCGTCGACGGCAATGAATCCCTGCGGTTTTCTTGCTTTCGCTTGAGGCCATTCGATCCCACCGGATCGAATGTTTGACTGGTAAATCATTGGAGTGACGCCAGGGGTATCGAGGTTATCGGTCAGGTATTGGCGGTTGCGAAAATCGACCACCTTTCCAGTGCTGACGCTGATGCCGAGGTCGGCCAGAGTGAATCTCGCCGCCGAGGGTACCGATACGCCGTCGGCGAAGTGGATAATTTTGTCATCGTCTTCAGTATGGACAATCATGGAGAAAGGTACGGAGCGCGCGATGGGCTCCTCGTCGTGCGCAATCGATTTCGAGAGGATCACATTGGGAATTTGGGGTCTCAGAGTGAAAGCAACAATGACATTCTCTTGCTTAACTTTTGTATCCGCGAACACTTTGGTGCGGCTTTCGAACTCGTGGAGAACGTCGAGACTTGTGGTCGATAGAAGCCAGCGGCGAAAAGTGCGATAGTAAGGCCCGTTTGCCCATGAGCGGGGAACAATAAAAACTCCCTGCCCTTCCTTCTTGAGTGACGCGACCGCCCGTGCCCAGAAGGCCACGTAGACGTTTGGGGTGTCGACGGCGCGCGCTGCCGTTGCAAGCCGCGCGGGAGAATCTGAGGCAAGCTTTCCGTACGGCGGATTGGCGATCACGACGTCGAACGGACCATCTAGTTCGGCCCCTTCGCCAAGCAGGTAGTCACCCTCTACCAAGTCGTAGGAGATGCCGTAGGCAGACCGGCATTCCTCGAGAGTGGCGCGTAGGTAAGGCGTAAGGGAGGGGTCGGTTTCCACGGCCACGACGTGAACCGCAACGTCGGGCCGCTCGGTATGCAGTCGATCGACGAGGGCGGCGCTCAGAGATCCCGCGCCAGCCCCTGGATCGAGTACCCGGACCGTGCCACTGAGGTCGTCGACTCGAAGCATTGAAGCCATCAGCGCGGCGGCCTTCACGGGAGTGAAGAACTGTCCTAGGACCGCTTGGGTGCTCGGGTCTAGTTTGCCGAGAGCAGCTTGGCGCCGGGTCTCAGTGTTGGCGATCGGATCCACGCAGAGAGACTAACGGCTCAAGCGTGAAAGGCAGTGCCGGCCGTCCAGCCGCGGAGGGTCGAGGTACCAGGTCGCGCGCCGCCGCTCTGCGTGGGCGGCAGCGCCCTGATCAGATAGGGAGCTTCCGAACCCCTCTGTGGACCCATCGCGAGCCAGAGCAGATCGGAAGTAGCCTCCGGCTCCTACGTCCATCGAGAGGTCGGCTTCGCCGACGGGCTGTAACACCCACTGCGTGTTACAGCCGTCTGTGACCGGACAGCCCGGACAGCGGCAGTTTGAGCTGTCCGGGCTGTTTGTGCAGGTGAGAGCCCTAACCGGACAGTCGGACAGCGCGGACACCTCCCGGCACGGTTACATCAGACCCGGACAATCCGTCCGGGTCCGCTCCTGCTCAGCACCGCACCCTGGTCGTTGGCGGTAAGGGCTGAGATCACTTACCCCCTCCCCGCCGCATCGGTACCGTGAAAGACGCCCCTACTCAGCAGAGGGAGACAACACCACATGCGTGGTCTTGGAGATCACCTGAGCATCGGCGAGCGCATCGCGTTCTACCGGAAGCGCCGTGGCTACACGCAAGAGGTGCTGGCTGGGCTGGTCGGTCGTAGCACTGACTGGCTCGCGAAGATTGAGACGGGGCGCCGGAACCCGCCCCGGATCGACATGCTCACCGAGCTATCGCGCGTCCTCCGTGTTTCCCTCGGAGACCTGCTCGGACAGACCGTCCTCATGGAAGACGAGCGCCAACAGGACGACGTCCCCGCGGTACGCGACGCCCTCATGACCCCGCGTCGCCTCTCGCGTCTGCTCTTCGGCCCCGAGGCTGAGACTCAGCTGCCGACACCCGCCCCGGCGGCCGTACGGGTGGAGCAGGCATGGAACGACTACCAGGGCGGACGACTCGGCAGTGTCATCGCCGCTCTTCCTGCGTTGCTTCAGACCGCACAGGAATTGGAGGATCGTGCTGCGCGCCGCGGCGACGACCGTAGTGATTGCTGGGCAGTGTCAGCCCGTACGCACCATCTAGCCGCTACGACGCTCGCGAAGATCGGTGAGTCCGACATATCGTGGCTCGCTGCCGAGCGCGCGATGCGAGCCGCTGATGAGTCGGACGACCCGCTCGTGTTGGCCTCCGCGGCGCGGTCTGGCACGCATGCTCTGCTTGCCAACGGGCGCTACGACGACGCTCTCGAACTGGGCAACACGGCGGCAAGGTGGCTGTCGTCCCAGGTGACAGAGAACGACCCAGCCGCGCTCAGTTTGCTCGGGATGATCCACCTGCGTGCCGCAGTCGCGGCAGCACGGCATCAGGACCGGCCCACCGCCACGGGGCTTTTGGACCGCGCCGAAGAACTCGCGGACGAACTCGGGTCGGATGAGAACTACTGGCAGACCGGATTCGGGCCGACGAACGTCCTGCTCCATCGCCTGTCCGTTGAGCTGGACCTCGACAACGTCTCGTACGTGGTGGAACACGGCCGGATCAACGTGGACCACATGCCGCAGGAGCGCAGCGTCTCCCACCGCATCGACTACGCCCGGGCTCTGTCGCTCGCTGGCCAGGGAGACGAAGCGTTTGCGGAACTGCGTACGGCTGAGCGCACGTCGCCGCAGCTCGTACGCAACAATCCGAGGGTGCGTGAGACGCTGCGGGATCTGATCAAGCAGTCCCCCGTAACCGGCGGTTCGCGTTCGTCCGAGGTGTTCGTGATGGCGCAACGGTGCAGGGCGGTGCAGTGAGTTCAGGCAAGCGCGGGGTGCTAGGGGTAGTCGGGTCGGCGGCCGGGGGCGTAGAGGCACTGCGTACCGGCCTTGTCGAACCCGCGATGGACCGCGGATGGCAGGTGGCCGTCACGCTCACGCCGACCGCAGGTCAGTGGCTGCGGATGAGCGGGGAGGTTAAGCGGCTGGAGAAGCTCACCGGCCTGCCCGTACGCGATGAACCGCGCCTGCCCGGTGAATCTCGGCCGCATCCGCTAGTTGATTGCTACGTGGTTGCTCCCGCATCCGCAAACATGGTCGCCAAACTCGCGACCGGCCTGATGGACAACCAGGCACTGACCCAGGTTGGCGAGGCTATCGGCACCCTTGGTCTGCCGGTCGTCGTTTTCCCGCGGGTGAACGCGGCCCATGCTCGCCACCCCGCGTGGCAAGGCCACATCGACGCTCTTCGGGCCGCGGGAGTGCACGTCGTCTACGGCCCCGACGTCTGGCCGCTGTACGAGCCGAGGGAGGCGCCGGCGGGGCGCGAACTTCCGTGGGCCGCGGTGTTGGACGCCGTGGAGGAAGCTACGCGATGACGAGTCGTCAACCTGCCTGACCTGCAAGAAAAGAGGACCCGGACAGTCTGTCCGGGTCCTCTTCCATTTCCGGTCGCATGCTCATTGCCATGTCAGGGATCAACGAGCGAAGCGGCGAGTCGGGAGGTCTGACTCCCACGGAACTTGCCTTGATCGAAGCGAGTTTGAGCGAGGCACGCGCCGCGGTTGAACGACTGCTGCGGCATGCGGACGAACTCATGGCGAGGGTGGAGTCTCGTCGCCGACACGCTGTTCAAGGCGGTCGAGTCGCTCACCGAGCTGGCGGAGAGCGTCATGAATCGAGCTGAGCTCTGTGGCCAAAGCGGTGAACGCGGGGCTGCTGCCCGGCTCGGTGCCGAGCGGCACCGAAGGGTCACGTACGAATGTGCCGCGTCCTTGCTGGGTGAGGACCAACCCCTCGTCGCGGAGCTGGCCGAACGCGCTCTGCACGGTCATGAGCTGCACGCCAAGGTCTTTGGCGAGCTTGCGAGCGGCAGGGAGCTGGTCTCCCGGGGCGTACTCGCGGTTGGGGCCTGTGATCTTCTCACGGAACTCCGCAGCGATCTCCTTGGCCGTGGGCGTTTGCTTGGGCGCTTCTGGGCTCTGCTCCATGGGTTCGAGAGTAGCCGGACCTAGGTCAATCTCTACCTTTCGCTGGACCTCTTGACAGTCGGATTGACCTAGGTCAATCTGAAGAAACTGCGGCGCTGGGACTCCCCAGCAAGGTCGCCCTCCGCCGCGGTCCTCCCTGCCCATCGACTGAGGAGAACGTCAATGCGCACGTACGTCGGCCACCAACAGGCCGTCTCGGCTGAGGACTTCGTGGAGCTGGCCCTGGGCACCCCGGTAGAGCTGTGGCTCGGGGTGCAGGGCGAGAACGAGATGGAGCGCGCGGCCCGGTTGGACGCGGCGCGGGACATCCTCGCCACCCCGGAGTACTCCAGCCTTCCGGACGACGTGGCCCGCATCGCCGCCGAGGTGATCGAGGCGTACGCCCCGGAGCTGTTCAACGTCCTGCCTCTGACGCGGCCCACCGCGCGGCGGCGGTCGCCCCGGAAGGCGGTGGCGTGATGGGAATCCGTAACCGGGTCCGGGATGCCGCATATCGCGCCATGACGAACGATGACGGCTCGCCCGCCTCCGCCCGCCGCGCCACGCAGATTGCCTCCGTCGCCGCTCACGCCGCTGCTCAGCACAGTCACAGCGGGACCGCTGCCGCCGTGGCCGGACTCGGAGCCGTCGCGGTCGCGGCCGAGGGCGCGCTGACGAACTACGTCTACCCGCCCGGTGAGTACGCCACCTTCCGCGACGACCGGAAGGGAGGTCGGCGATGACGGTCACCATGCAGCACGGCGACCGGCCGATCGTTCCACCGCTGACGCAGCCGGAGATGGGCCTTGCTGGACTGGGCGCGTTGGCCGCGGCCGGCGTCGGCGCCCTGGGGCTGATCGCTTCGTTCGATGCGGTTTCCACTGCCGCCGCCCGGTGGGGTTTCGGCGAGCCGTGGATGCTGCCGGTCGGTATCGACGTGGCCATTCCGGTGTTCACCGTGGCCAACCTGCTGCTGATCCGGATGGACATGGCGTTGGCGTGGGTGCGGTTCGTGCCCTGGGCGCTGACGCTGGTCACGTGCGGGCTGAACGTCGCCGCTGGGCACTCGCTGTGGGCGAAGGTCGCCCACGGCACGATGCCCCTGCTGTGGGTGGTGTTCTCCGAGATCGGCGCGCACGTCTACGCCGTACGGATTGGCGCCGCGACCGGGCGGCGGATGGAGAAGGTGCGGTTCTCCCGCTGGATGCTCGCTCCGCTGTCGACGTTCGCCTTGTGGCGGCGGATGACGTTGTGGGAGATCACGTCGTACTCGGAGGCGCTGAAGCGGGAGCGTGAGCGGCAGTTGGCCCGCGCCCGGCTGCGGGAGCGGCACGGTCGGAGGTGGCGGGCGAAGACCCCGCGCCCCGAACGCGTACTGCTGAAGCTGGGCGAGCTCACCCCGGCGAGCGATGACGTGCCGCCCGTTCCGCCGGAGGAAACGGTGCAGCCGAAGCCGGAGGCGCCCAAGCCGTCGCGTAAGCGCGCCGCCAGCACCAAGGGCAAGGCCAAGAGTGGCAAGACGCCGCGGACCCCGGCGGAACTGCTCGCCGAAGCGCGGGAGGCTACTTCCGAGTGGGCCGATGACGCGATCAACGCGGAAGCCATCCGGACCACGCTGCACTGCTCTGCGGCCAACTCTCGCGTGCTGCGTGACCTGTTGCTGACCGAACGGGCCGAGGGACGCCGTCTGCACTCGGTCGACGGCGACGACGAGGGAACCGAGGGGGCGGCGGCATGAACGCTCTGTTGACCATGCTCGCCGCGGCCGCTCCGGTCGCCTCCGGCTGGACAGCGCACACGCTGTGGCTGCGCCGGCGCCTGAACGTCGCCCGCCGCGACCCGCTGACCGGCTTACGGACGCGCGAGGCGTTCACCCGCCGCGCGACGGCGCTGCTGCGGGACCCGCGGGCGGTCGTGGTGCTGGCCGACGTCGACCGCTTCAAGCACATCAACGACACCTTCGGCCACGCGGCCGGAGACGAGCTGCTGAAGGCGACCGCGGACCGGCTCGCCCACCACGTCGGCCGCTCCGGCGTGGCCGGGCGGCTCGGGGGCGATGAGTTCGCCGCCGTCCTCATCGACGACCACGGCACCGCCGCCGACCTGCTCACCGTCCTGCACAGCGTGCTCGCCCGCCCCGTTGACGGCCAGGACCCGGCCGTACACACCACTGTCTCCCTGGGCTGGGTGCGCGCCGCGGACTTCCCCGGCGACGACCTGTCCGGGTTGCTGCGCCGGGCCGATGAGGCGATGTACGCGGCCAAGCAGGCGCGCGCCGGCACTCGCCGGGCGGGGTTCGGGCGGCTGTTCGCCACCGTCACCGGACGGCGTGCCGGACGCGCCGGAGCCCGGACCGAGGCACCGGTCGTGGGGGTGGCTGCCTGATGTCCGCCTACGCCAAGTGCTTCGACCCGTCCGGCACCCGGTTCGGCATCCCCACCTTCCCGTGGCACTTCGCCCCGGACGGCTACGCCACCCGCCGTCAGCTGCGTGCGGCCGGTCTGCGGCCGGGCGGTCAGCCGGTCGCCGCGCAGGTGATGCGGCGCCACCGTGGCCGCAAGGCCGGGGTGCAGGTCGCCTACCTCTACCGTGTCGACCGCGCGAAGCCGGTCCGGCCGATGACCTCCCGCAAGTGGGGTGCGCTCGCCCTGGCGATGCTCGCCCGCCGTACCTGTCCCAAGTGCCAGATCACGTACGGCTACTGCCTCCCGACTTCGCTCGGGATGTGCGTCCTCTGCGCCTACCCCGAGGAACAGCGCGCCGCATGACCCGCACGGGGCCCGGTCTCAACCGACCAAAGCAGCGGCCGGGCCCCGTATCCCTCCCAGAGAGAAGGAACCCTCAGTGAAGCACCCCGACGACGACAACGAACTCTTCAACCGGCTGGAAGCCGAGATGGCCGCCGACACCCGCCCCGACTCCGGGGGCGAAGTGGTCGACCTCGACAAGGCACGGTCCGCCCGCTCGGAGTCGGCCGACCCGACCGCTCTAACCGACGCCGACCCGTCGCCCGACTCCGGCCCCGGCGGGTCGGGTGTCGAGTCGGCCGACCCGACCGCGCCCGTGATGGTGGACCAGTCGACCCCGAGGGTGACCGGTCCGGGCTACCTCGGTCGGCTCGCCGCCGCCAAGCGCCGGGACGTCGTCCCCGTCTGGCTGCGCTCGGTCGCCGAACTCAAGACGGCTACGGCGTGGGTTGCCCGCCACTACGCTCACTCGGTCGGCTATCACGCGCTGCGGGCCCCGGTCTACGCCGCCCGCCTTACCCTCCAAGCCCCCACGGGCGCCGCGAAGTTCGTAGGCGGCACCCTGCGCTGGGTGGCCGACCGCGAGGGCGAGCCGGTCCGACTCGCCGCGGTCCGCCGCGAGGACGCCGCGGAGTACCTGAAGCTATCCCGGCAGCGCGACGGACGGGTCCGACTGCGCACCCTCGTTGCCGTGCTGGCCATGTTCGTCGGGCTCGGCTCCGCGCTCGCCATGTACGTGCTCGCCCCTGACTGGCTTCAGGCGGTGTCGGTGAGCGCAGTCGTGATGGCGCTCGGGTTCGCCGGCCGCAAGGCAGATGACCCGGTCATCCACCGCGCGGTAGAACTGCCCAAGGCCACCAAGCTCACCAGTGACATCGTCCTTCGGGCGCTCGGGGCGCTGGGCATCCCGGCCATCAACCAGGCGCAGGCCAAGGGCCGGGACGGGTTCGAGTTCACCGCCCCCATCACCCGCGACGGGCCCGGCTGGCGCGCGCAGGGCAACCTCCCCTTCGGCGTGACCGTGACCGACGTCATCGAGCGCCGCGACCGGCTCGCGTCCGGCCTGCGCCGCCCGCTGGGCTGCGTGTGGCCCGAAGCGGTACCGGATGAGCACACCGGGCACCTGGTGCTGTGGGTGGGCGACCAGGACATGAACAAGGCCAAGAAGCCTGCGTGGCCGCTGGCCAAGTCCGGCACCGTGGACCTGTTCAAGCCGGTCGCGTTCGGCACCGACCAGCGCGGACGCTGGGTCGAGATCACGCTCATGTACATCGCGGGCGTCATCGGCGCCATCCCGCGCATGGGCAAGACCTTCCTACTGAGGCTGCTGCTGCTCATCGCCGCCCTGGACCCGCGCGCTGAGCTGCACACCTACGACATGAAGGGCACCGGCGACCTGGACCCGGTCGGCAACGCCGTCTCCCACCGCCACGCCGCGGGCGACGACGACGAATCGATCCTGTACGCGCTCGCCGACTTCCGCGCCCTCCGTGAGGAACTGCGCCGGCGCACCAAGGTGATCCGCTCCCTGCCTCGGGACATCTGCCCCGAGTCCAAGGTGACCAGCGCCCTCGCCGACAAGCGCTCCCTCGGGCTGCACCCGATCGTGATCGGGGTGGATGAGTGCCAGGTCCTCTTCGAACACCCCGACCACGGCAAGGAGTTCGAGGAGATCATCACCGACCTGGTCAAGCGGGGCCCGGCCACCGGCATCGTGGTGCTGCTGGCCACACAGCGCCCGGACGCCAAGTCGCTGCCCACCGGGATCAGCGCGAACGCGTCGGCCCGCTGGTGCCTGAAGGTCATGGGCCAGCTGGAGAACGACATGGTGCTTGGCACCTCCGCCTACAAGCGGGGGGTACGGGCGACCATGTTCGCCTGGGGCGACAAGGGCATTCACTACTTCGTCGGCGAGGGCGCCGACGCCCGCATCGTCGCCTCCGTCTACGTCGACGCACCCGGCGCCGAAGCCATCGGCGCCCGCGCCCGCAAGGCCCGCGAAACGGCCGGACTCCTGTCCGGCTACGCGCTCGGCGAGGCCCCCGAGGAGGTTACGGGCCCGGCCTACGACCTGCTTGCCGACATCGCCGCCGTGGTGGCGGAGAAGGAAGAGCGGGTGTGGAACGAGCGGATCGCCGCCCGCCTCGCCGACCTGCGGCCCGACGTCTACGGAGGCTGGAAGGGCGAGAACGTCACCAGCGCGCTCAAGCCGCACGGCATCAAGACCCGCGACGTGGCGGGCACCACGGACGAGGGCACCCGCACCACCCGCCGCGGCATCGCCCGCGCCGACCTCATGAAGGCGATTGCGGAGCGTAGCGAAAAGCCGGGCGCCGCATAGGCCCGGTGGGGTGCTACCGGTAGCACCCACACCTGCTACCGGTAGCACCCCCGCTAGCACCCCAAATACGCCCCCATCTGCGATCTAGCGGATAGCACCCCACCTGCGGAAACCCTCGGAAACCGCCTGGAAGGGCCCCGATGACCCCCACCCTCCTTGCTATCGCCTGCCTGCTCATCGTCACACTCAGTTACGTCGGGCTGTGTGCAGCCTCGCCGTTCGGCAACTGCCGCAAGTGCTCCGGCTGGGGCTTCGAGATGAAGACCGACCGCAAAGGACGCCTCAAGCGCGGCAAGGACTGCCGCCGCTGCAAGGCCACCGGCAAGCGCATACGCGCCGGCCGCTGGCTCTACAACCGCTGGGCCCGCATCTACCGCGCCGGCACTGCCGACTGACCCCGTCCGGAGGAAACCCGATGGTCCTGAACATCTCCGCCGTGCTGCTGTTCGGCGCCGCATCCGCCCTCGCCGTCAAGACCAAGTCCGCCGGGGGCGGCGCCGCCCTGGTGCTGTTCCTGTTCGGGTTCTTCGTCGCCGGGACCGGCGCGTACGAGCCCATCCACAACCTCGTGCAGGCGTCCGCCGACGCCCTCTCCGCCCTCGGCAAGTGAGAGGAGACCGACTCGTGAACGAACACCTCCCCGCCCTGCGGCCAGACACGCCGACCGCCGCCGCGTACGACCCGGCATCGCTGGAGCTGTACGCGCCCACCCCGGCCGCCGTCGAACTGGCCGCCGAACGCGGCCCCGTGGTCTGGGTGCCCGACGCCTACGGGCGCATGGTCCCCATGCCCAAGCACCTCACCCCGCCGCCCATGCGCATGCCGGAGCCGCGCGACCTCACCCCGCTGCCCCTGCTTGACCCGATCACTCAGCGCTTCCTCGGCGCCGGGATCGGCGGGGGCGCCCTCGCGGCCGGCGTCGGCTGGGGCATCGGCGAAGTCATCAACGCCGCCGCCGGGTTCACCTCCGGCGCCGCCATGTGGATCGCCCTCGCAGTCCTCGCGTGGCGCATGCCCGTCCGCGCCATCGCCGACGGCCAGCGCGGCAGCACCGTCCACATCCGCAAGGCCGTCATCAAGCGCAGCCACTTCCACGGCTGAACACCCCGAGAGGACAACCATGTTCGAGATCCGCGTCATCTGCGAGCCCGACGACACCGACCGCATCACCACCGCCCTGCGCGAGGCGTTCGCAACCGGCGCCGTGCGCCAGTCCTACACCCGCGACCGCAAGCGACACCGCCTGTACGTCACCGCCGACCACCGACCCGAGCCGGTCACATGGCCCGCACCGCAGGAGGCGTACGCACTCGCCCCGAGCATCATCAACGAGATCGGCTGGACCGCCGACCGCGCCCGCAGGCACCTCACCGGCAGCGCCGTCGACCGGGAGTACTGGCTGCGCAAAGCCGCCCTACTGGACCGCATGGCCCTGGACGACGAGACCGCGCGCATCCACTCCGACGTGCCCACCGTGGCCCTGGGCGCCGCCCTGCGCCTCCTGGAAATCGACTGCAACGGCAGCGGCAACTACAGCGGTGACCCGTACTGGCCCGAACACCCCGCCACCATCGCCAACCCACGCGGCTACGTCCGCCAGGAATACGCCGCTTGGGCCAAGCACCAGTAGCAACGCCGCGGCGGCGGGACTCCCCAGCAAGGTCGCCCGCCGCCGCGGTTCTCCCTGCCCATCCGAAGACAGAACAGGAGAACCCAAGGATGCCGCACCCGGACGGCTCTGCCCAGCTCACCGCCGCGCTTGACGCAGCGTCGCGTGACTGGCGCGTCTTCCCCCTCATCCCCGGCGACAAGCGCCCGGCCGTCTCCGACTGGGAGACCCGCGCCACCACCGACCCGGAGCGCATCGCCTGCGCGTGGTCCGTCGCCGCCTTCAACCTCGGCATCGCCACCGGACCTTCCGGCCTGGTCGTCATCGACCTGGACAAGCCCAAGCACCCCGACGACACCCCGCCGGCCGTTTGGGCGGAGCACGGCGTCACCGATGGCGCCGACGTGCTCGCCGTACTCTGCGAACGCCACGCCCAGCCCTTCCCCGCGGATACCTACACCGTGCGTACGTGGAGCGGCGGCACCCACCTGTACTTCGCCTCCCCCGAGGGCGAGCCCCTGCGCAACACGGCCGGGGACAGTGCCCGCGGGCTCGGCTGGAAGGTCGACACTCGCGCGTGGGGCGGGCTCGTGGTCGGCGCAGGCAGCACCTTCGCCGGACTCCCGTACGAGGTCACCCACGATGCCCCTGTGGCGCCTCTGCCGGGCTGGCTCGCCGACCTTCTGCGCCCGGCGCCGCTGCCCCCGCAGACGCCCATCACGATCGCCCTCACGGGCCAGGGGCGGCGCACCGCCTTCCTGCGGTCCGCCGTCAACGGGGAAGTTGCGCGGGTCACCGGCTCCGGCCCACACGAGCACAACAACGCGCTGTACGTCGCCGCGGTCGCCCTCGGGCAGCTGGTCGCTGGGGGCGAGCTGAGCGAAGCGGACGTCACCGGCTGGCTCCTCACGGCCGCGCTCCAAGTCGGCCAGGGCGAGCGCGAGGCACGGCGCACCATCGCTTCCGGCCTGCGGGCCGGAGCACGGCGCCCCCGGACGGTCGCAGCATGAGCGCCCACCCCATCCCGCCCCTGCACCTGTACTCCGTGCCCAGCGACCCCGAGACGGCCCCCACGGCGCCGCCGAAGCGGGAGCGCCCACGGACCGCATGGACGGCCGATCAGCTCATGGCCGCGCACTTCCCCGAGCCGAAATGGGCCGTGCCCGGCATCCTCGCCGAGGGCGTCAGCGTGCTCGCCGGACCGCCCAAGGTCGGCAAATCCTGGCTTTCCCTCGGACTGGGCCTGTCCGTTGCGGCCGGAGGCAAGGCGTTCGACTCCGTGCCCGTCCAGGGCGGACCGGTGCTGTACCTCGCCCTGGAAGACACCCCGCGCCGTCTCCAGACCCGCATGGGCAAGCTCCTAGGGGGCCAGCCTGCGCCCGCCGGTCTGACGCTGGTCACCGAGTGTCCGCCCTTCCCCCAGGGCGGCACCGAGGCCATCGCCCAGTGGCTGGAGCGCAACCCTGACGCACGCATGGTCGTCATCGACGTGTTCGCCAAGATGCGCGGACAGGCCCCGGCTGGCGTATCGGCCTACGACGCGGACTATGTTGCCGTCGGCTACGCCAAGCGGCTCGCCGACCACTACGGCGTGGCCGTCGTCCTGGTCCACCACGTCCGCAAGGCAGGCTCCGAGGACTTCCTCACGGAGGTGTCCGGCACCAACGGGATTGCCGGAGCTGCTGACGCCACTCTCGTACTGAAGCGGGCCCGGGGGCAGGCGGACGGCGTCCTGCACGTCACCGGCCGCGACGTGGACGAAGCCGAATACGCCCTCAGCTTCCAACCCGCCTCCGGAGCCTGGCACTTGCTGGATGGCCCAGTCACCGACCACACCGTCAGCGACACCCGCGCCACGATCCTGCGCTACGTCCGCTCCCACCCCGGCGCAAAGCCGAAGGACATGGCGGGGGAGCTGCCGAACGTCGACCTCGACACGATCCGGCGCACCTGCAACCGCATGGCCGACGCCGGACAGCTCACCAAGGACCCCGGCGGCCGGTACTACCCGGACACCGACGCCCGGACAGAGGGCGTGCAAGAGGTGTCCGCACTGTCCGGCTGTCCGGTTACCTCATCTGACCAGCACGAACACCCCGGACAGTCGGAATTGGAGCTGTCCGGCCTGTCCGGTGCCGACGAAGCCGAAGGGATGGCGGAATGAGCGCCCGCACGCGGGACGAAAAGATGACCCTCAAAGAGGTCATCACTGATCTGAAGGTCGCCCCGTCGACCTTCTACCGGTGGCGCCAGCTCGGGAAGGGCCCCCGCTCGATCAAGCTCCCGAACGGCGACGTGCGGATCAGGCGTTCGGAGTACGAGCGTTGGCTTGCGGAGCGGGAGGACGCTGCGTGAGCACCCAGAATGACATCCCTGCCGGGCGCCCTCGTGGGTCGGCCCGGCTGGGCTACTCCTTCGACGTCAAGCTATGGAAGGTGTCCAAGACCGGGCGCAAGTCGCGCCCATGGCGCCTTCGGTGGGTGGTCGCAGGGCGGGTGCATGGCGACACGTTCACCACGTTGGCTCTCGCGGAGAGCCGACGGTCCGAGCTATGGCAGGCCATGAACCGCCGCGGTGAGGCATTCGAGATCGAATCCGGGCTGCCTGAGTCCGAGGTGCGCGCGGCGGCCGAAGTCGCCGAAGCAGCGGACGCCGAACCGCCGTTGCGGTGGTTCGAGTTCTGCCGGAAGTACGTGGCCGGGCGGTGGCGGACGGCTGCGGCCAAGACCCGTGAAGGCATGGCCGACGGTCTGGCGGCGGTGACCCTCGCCATGGTCAAGCGCGGGGATGACGTTCCCGACGACGAAACCCTTCGGCTGGCCTTTCGGTGGGGGATCGTGCCCGCGAACGGGGGAGAGGACCCGCCGGCCGAACTCAAGGCCGCGTACGAGTGGGTCACAACGACCGACCGGCCCTTGGGCGACCTTGCCGATACCGAGGTGTTCGAGGACGTGCTGTACCGCCTCAGCTACAAGCTGGACGGCACTCCGGCCGCGGGCGACACGTACAAGCGGCGGCGCCGCGCTCTGAACACCGCTCTCGAACACGCTGTGGTTGCGGGGGAGCTCCCGGAGAACCCCCTTCAGCGCGTCCGCCGGAAGCACGTCGGCTCCAATGAGGTGGTGGACCGTCGCGTCCTGGTGAACGCCGCGCAGGCCCGACAGTTGCTCACCGCTGTCTCCTACGTCGGGTCATGGGATCGCTGCCGCGGACGGCGCCTGGTCGCTTTCTATGCCGTCCTGTACTACGCGGGCCTGCGGCCCGCTGAGGCGGTCGGGCTGAAGCGGTCTGACTGCCACCTGCCGGACACGGGTTGGGGCACACTCACGCTGCGGGAGACACGCCCCGTCTCCGGCAAGCAGTGGACCGACTCAGGCGAGCGGCACGACCGCCGCGGCCTGAAGGCGCGGGAGGCGACGAGCGACCGCCCGGTGCCCATCCCGCCCGTCCTGGTCGCCATCCTCCGGGCCCACCTGAAGGAGTTCGGGACCGCCAAGGAAGGGCGCGTGTTCGGCAACGAACGTGGGGGAGTGGTCGGCTCTTCCACCTACTGGCGGGTGTGGGAGGAGGCGCGGAGTTACGCCCTACCGCCGGAGCGCGCTGACTCACCATTGGCAGGGCGCCCGTACCACCTGCGGCATGCATGCATCACGCGGTGGTTGAATGCTGGAGTACCCATCGCTGAAGTGGCCCGTCGAGTCGGTAACTCCCCGGAGGTGATCCACCGCCGGTATCACGGCTGCATTGACGGTCACGAAGAGGCGGCGAATGTGAAAATCATGAAACTGCTGGAAGTAGAAGGTGACCTTTGATAGTCGCTAGGGCTGAGTGAAAAGTCTTTAGTGGTACGGCCCTCCAGTAACCCGTCATGGTTATTGGGCTTAGGGCTACTCAAGAACTTCGTCCCCCTCTCTTCGTTCGCGGCGGAAGTGGAGACTTAGTCCCCGGCTTCGAGCCAACTCGTTTAGTGTGCTCGCTGATTGCGGATCGATCCTGACGCCTGCAGGCACGCGAACTTGAATGCGGTCTGGCCTGAGCATTCGTACTTCTATTGATTCGCCGATTTCCTCTGTGAGGCGGTCTGAAATTTCGTGCATTATATGGTGAACTTCGTCAACGGATGGGTGCAGCGACCATGAGTCGCCCAGTGATGGCGTGCGTTGACGTCGGGTGGACTGGTCCGTGAACCTGGCCGCTTCAAGGCTGTCGATGCGCCGCTGATTCTGTCGTGCCAGTCCAAGCAATTCGTCAAGCTTGTCTTCGGCTGACCTGGCTTCTTGAGATGGTGCAGGCTCGACTGTTGAGGGCGTCCGCTTGACTTCGTCGAGAGCATCCATGAGTTCCGGCCATAGCCGAGCGAAGTTTTTTTGTAGTTGAATGAGGCTGATATTTGAGTCAGGGCATGTATCCCAAATCGACTCTACCAGCCTCAGCATGTCCTTTTCAGAAAAAAGCTCGGTGTACTGGAACTCTCGTAATGGCCCTTGCAGGTCAGATCCGGGGAGGTCGATGAGAACGGGAAATACCCGGGACTTCTCTACCTGCTTGGATATCGCGCCAGCCTCAAAGTTTAGCCATGGTGCACTCTGGTTGGCTCGGCTTACGCAGATAATGCCGTGACTGGCCCCTTCGAGTTCGCGGGCAATTACGGCCAGTCCGCGTTCCCCTTTGGCGATGTCCAAAGAAGATACGAAGGGTTCCAGGGCATGGATCATGTCTTTGAGCCAGTCCCGCAGAGCTTCCGCCACAACTTGGGCATGAGGCGTTGACCAGCTAATGAACATTTTCACCGTGGTCACCTCCGCGCTGCAGCGTGACTGGGCATCTATGAAAAACGATATGGCGCAAGGTGTTTGTGAGCCAGTCGAGGCGAGCGGTTGAAGCATGCCGAGGAGCGCAAGCCCTGCCACCAGGCACGCTGTTAAGAGGCAGCCAGGCGACACCTGATGTCTGACCCGGTGTGTCGGAGGTGTGTCGCGGACACTGAGAGACAACTAGAGAGGGCGGGAGTCAGTGAGACTGAACTCCCGCCCTCTTCTGTCGGCATCCGCCCTGGTCAGCTCCCAAACTTGGGAGGTGGTGAGGCGAGTGCCCCCGGCAGGATTCGAACCTGCGCACACGGCTCCGGAGGCCGTTGCTCTATCCCCTGAGCTACGGGGGCGTGTCGGGCGCCTTGCTTGGCGGCGACGGGTAGAACCCTACCAGCTCCTTCGGGGTGTTCATGAACGGTTTATCGGGGGTGGAGCGTGGCGGCAGGAGGGGCGTCGGGACTGTCGCGCACTACCTCCCCATGTCGCCCGCGCGAGGCAGAAGTGGGGAAAAGCCGGACGCGCTGGCCGGTCTCGACCTACTCTCGAGTTGTGCCAGGCGCGTCAGGCCGAGTGCTTGTTGTGGACGACAACAAGGTCATCCGGCAGTTGATCAGGGTCAATCTCGAGCTGGAGGGGCTTGAGGTCGTGACCGCGGCCGATGGTGCCGAGTGTCTGGATGTCGTTCATCAGGTGCGGCCCGATGTGGTGACGCTGGATGTGGTCATGCCACGGTTGGATGGGCTGCGGACGGCGGCCCGGCTGCGTTCCGATCCGCGTACCCGTGATCTTCCGCTTGCCATCGTCAGTGCCTGTACCTCCTACGAGGTCGAGACCGGGCTTGATGTCGGCGTCGACGCGTTTCTCGCCAAACCCTTCGAGCCGGCCGAACTCGTCCGTCTCGTACAGCAGTTGATGGAGCGCAGTAGGAGTGGGGGTGGTGGGGGAGACGAGGATGCGTCCTCCCTCGGGCCCGTCTTCGGCGTCGGCGAGGCCGAGCGGGCCGGGCGCGCCGGAGCCTGATCCAGGCCGCCGACCTCGGCTCCGGGTTCGTCGTCTGTACGGGCCGACTCCGTTCCCGGCTTCACTCGTACCCGCCGACTCCGTTGCCGGCTTCACTCGTACCCGCCGCCCCGCACCAGCACCGCACCCCGCACCCTGGACTCTCACCCCGCACCCGCACAGGCAGCCTCCGTGTCAGGGCTCACTCGCAAAGAACGGGGCCTCATCCTCGGGTTCGCCCCAACAGGCAACCACCTCCGATGGCATCCCTGACCCAGGCCGCCCCCCCCGTCGCCGTACCCGCACTCCGCCTCATACGCGAAGCCCGCCCGTACCCCCCGCCGCTCGCCGCGCCCGGTCCACGCGCCCCACCCCGTCCCACATCCCGGACCGTCGCCCAAACCGGCTCGCCTACCCACCCCCCTCCTCCCATACGCTTGTCCCGTGACCCCCGTCGAGCTCTCCCGTACCGTGCTGTGCGCGGTGCGTCGTGCTGTCGACGAAGGGGAGCTCAGCGTCGCGGTGCCGGCACGGGCTGTCGTCACCCCGCCCGGTCCCGGTGGCTGTGGGGACTACGCCACCAACATCGCCCTCCAGCTCGCCCGCCCGGCCGGCCAACCGCCCCTGCGCGTCGCGGAGATCCTGCAGCGGCATCTGGCCCACGCCACCGGCCTTGCCGACGTCACCGTCACCGGGCCCGGGTTCCTCAACATCAGCCTGCGGGACGGCGCGACCTCCGCAGCCGCCCTCACCCGCGAGATCCTCGACCAGGGCCAGGCGTACGGCCACAGCGACACCCTCGCCGGCCGCATCATCACACTGCGCATCCCGTACGACATCCGTGCCGAGGTCGTCGCCGACGCCCTCACCCGCATCATCGCCTCCCAGGGCGGCCGCACCGAGGTCGAGCACCGGAAGCCGACCAATCTTCGGCCCGTCCCGGCCTCCGATGGCCCCGCCCCCCTAGGTCCCCACGCCGCCCCCACCGAGGTCGAGCCCCTCGCTCCCGTCGGCCTACCCCCGGTCCCGTCCTCAGGGGACCCCGGCCCCGCCCCCCTAGGTCCCGACGCCGCCCCCACCGAGGTCGAGCCCCTCGCTCCCGTCGGCCTACCCCCGGTCCCGTCCTCAGAGGACCCCGGCCCCGCCCCCCTAGGTCCCCACGCCGCCCCCACCGAGGTCCAGCACCACACCCCCGTCGACCTCCGTCCCGTCCCGGCCCCGGAAGACCCCACCCCACTCGGCCCCGACGCCGCCCGCTGGGCGCTCCTCCATCCCGCCGCTCACGACCGGCCCCGTATCACCGCCGACCACCTGGTCCAGCGCGAGAGCAACCCCCTCTTTCGCGTGCGTTACGCGTACGCCCGCACCCGGGCCCTCAGCCGCAACGCCGCCGACCTGGGTTTCACCGCGGAACCGGGAGACGTACGCCTTTCCGAGCCGGGAGACGGTCGTCTCACCGAACCCCCGGCCGCCCGCCTCCCCGACTCCGCAGACGCACCGCTCGCCGAGTCGACGCCCGCCCAACCCCCCACCGGGCCCAGCCCCTTCTCCCTCCGTGAAGTCGGCGCCTTCTCCACCCGCGAACTCGGCCCCTTCTCCACCGGTGAAGTCGGCCCCTTCCCCACCCGCGAACTCGGCCCCTTCTCCACCGATGAAGTCGGCGCCTTCTCCACCCGCGAGCCCAGCCCCTTCTCCACCCCTGAAGTCACCCCCCTGCTCGCCCCCCTGCTTGCCCCCCCGCTCGCCCCCCTGCTCACCGCCCTGGCCGACCACCCCCGCGTCCTGGCCCGGGCTGCGGCACACCGCACGCCCGACCGTCTCTGCCGGCACCTCGTCACCGTCGCCGATGCCGCGCTCCCCTTTCTCCTCACCGTCCTTCCGATCGGCGAGGAGAAACCCTCGGCCGCCCACCGTGCCCGGCTCGCGCTCGCCGAAGCCGTCGGGGCGGTGCTGGCCGGTGGCCTGTCCCTGCTCGGCATCGACGCACCCGAACACCTCTGAAAGACGACAAAGATGAGCCGTTCCGCACACCCCGCCGGGCCCCGTCACGCCGACGTCCTTCCCGAGGGGCATTACTCCGCCCCGCCCACTGACCTCAACGCCCTCGACCCCAAGGTCTGGGCCCATACGGTCACGCGTGACGCCCAAGGTGTCGTCACCGTCGGCGGCATCGACGTCAAGAGCCTCGCCGAAGAGCACGGCACCCCCGCCTACATCCTCGACGAGGTCGACTTCCGGGAACGCGCCCGCGCCTGGCGTACCGCCTTCGGCCACGACGCCGACGTGTTCTACGCCGGCAAGGCGTTCCTCTCCCGTGCCGTCGTGCGGTGGCTGCACGAGGAAGGGCTCAACCTCGACGTCTGTTCCGGCGGTGAGCTCGCCACGGCCCTCTCCGCCGGCATGCCCGCCGACCGGATCGCCTTCCACGGCAACAACAAGTCGAAGGAGGAGATCGAGAGGGCCGTCCGCGCCGGCGTCGGGCGTATCGTCCTCGACTCCTTCCAGGAGATCGTCCGGGTCGCGCACATCGCCCAGGCACTCGGCAAGCGGCAGCGCGTGCAGATCCGTATCACCGTCGGCGTGGAAGCCCACACGCACGAGTTCATCGCCACCGCACACGAAGACCAGAAGTTCGGGATTCCGCTCGCAGGCGGTCAGGCGGCCGAGGCGGTCAGGCGTGCCCTTCAGCTCGACGGGCTCGAACTCATCGGTATTCACAGCCACATCGGGTCGCAGATCTTCGACATGTCCGGCTTCGAGGTCGCCGCCCACCGGGTGGTCGGGCTGCTCAAGGACATCCGTGACGAGCACGGCGTCGAGCTGCCCGAGATCGACCTGGGGGGCGGGCTGGGGATCGCGTACACGAGTGATGACGATCCCCGTGAGCCCCACGAGATCGCCAAGGCCCTGACAGAGATCGTCACGCGTGAGTGCGAGGCCGCCAAGTTGCGTACGCCTCGGATTTCCGTCGAGCCCGGGCGCGCCATCGTCGGGCCCACGGCCTTCACGCTCTACGAAGTCGGCACCATCAAGCCCCTCGACGGGCTGCGTACGTACGTCTCCGTCGACGGCGGCATGTCCGACAACATCCGCACCGCGCTGTACGACGCCGAGTACAGCGTCGCGCTCGTGTCGCGGACCTCGGACGCCGCGCCCATGCTCGCCCGGGTCGTCGGCAAGCACTGCGAGAGCGGGGACATCGTGGTCAAGGACGCGTTCCTGCCCTCCGACCTGGCACCGGGTGACCTGATCGCCGTGCCGGCGACGGGTGCGTACTGCCGTTCCATGGCCAGCAACTACAACCATGTGCTCCGCCCGCCCGTCGTCGCCGTGAACGATGGTGAGGCGCGGGTCATCGTCCGTCGCGAGACCGAGGAGGATCTGCTGCGTCTCGACGTCGGGTGAGGCCCCGAACCGCCCCGAACAGGCCCGAGCGGGCCCGAACAGGCCCGCACGAGACAGGGGTGGAAGATCTTCGGTCTTCCACCCCTGCACAAATGAAATCGATGTCTCATGATGCGGACGAGGGACAGAAACCCCCGTCCGGTGAGTGAGACTGGTCCAACCGTAGACGGTATGAGGAAACGAGGTCGGATGATGCGTACGCGTCCGCTGAAGGTGGCGCTGCTGGGCTGTGGGGTTGTCGGCTCAGAGGTGGCGCGCATCATGACGACGCACGCCGACGACCTCGCCGCCCGGATCGGGGCCCCGATCGAGCTCGCGGGCGTCGCGGTACGACGGCCCTCCAAGGTCCGTGAGGGCATCCCGGCCGAACTCGTCACCACCGACGCCACCGCCCTCGTCAAACGCGGCGACATCGACGTCGTGGTGGAGGTCATCGGGGGGATCGAGCCCGCTCGCACCCTCATCACCACCGCCTTCGAGCATGGTGCCTCCGTCGTCTCCGCCAACAAGGCGCTGCTCGCCCAGGATGGCGCCGCCCTGCACGCGGCCGCCGAGCAGCACGGCCGGGATCTCTATTACGAGGCCGCCGTCGCCGGGGCCATCCCGCTGATCCGGCCGCTGCGCGAGTCCCTCGCTGGTGACAAGGTCAACCGGGTGCTCGGCATCGTCAACGGGACGACCAACTTCATCCTCGACAAGATGGACAGCACGGGGGCGGGGTACCAGGAGGCCCTCGACGAGGCCACGGCGCTCGGCTATGCCGAAGCCGATCCCACCGCCGACGTCGAGGGCTTCGACGCCGCCGCCAAGGCCGCCATCCTCGCCGGCATCGCCTTCCACTCGCGTGTGCGCCTCGACGACGTCTACCGCGAAGGTATGACCGAGGTCACCTCCGCCGACTTCCGCTCGGCCAGGGAGATGGGCTGCACCATCAAGCTGCTCGCCATCTGCGAGCGGGCCGAGGACGGGCAGTCCGTCACCGCGCGCGTGCATCCCGCGATGATTCCGCTGATCCACCCGCTCGCCTCCGTGCGCGGCGCGTACAACGCCGTGTTCGTCGAGTCGGATGCCTCCGGGCAGCTCATGTTCTACGGGCCCGGCGCGGGCGGCGCCCCCACCGCCTCCGCCGTCCTCGGCGACCTCGTCGCCGTCTGCCGGAACCGGCTCAACGGAGCGACCGGGCCCGGCGAGTCGGCGTACGCCGCGCTGCCGGTGTCGGGGATGGGTGAGGTCGTCACCCGCTACCACATCAGCCTCGACGTCGCCGACAAACCGGGTGTTCTCGCCCAGGTTGCCACCGTGTTCGCCGAGCACGGGGTTTCCATCGATACGGTTCGCCAGCAGGGCAAGGACGGCGAGGCCTCTCTCGTCGTCGTCACCCACCGAGCCTCCGACGCCTCCCTGTCCGGGACCGTCGAGGCGCTGCGCAAGCTCGACACCGTGCGGGGTGTCGCCAGCATCATGCGGGTTGAAGGAGAGTAAGCAGCAATGACCCACCAGTGGCGCGGAATCATCGAGGAGTATCGGGACCGGTTGCCGGTGTCCGACACCACGCCGGTCGTCACCCTCCGCGAGGGCGGCACGCCTCTCGTGCCCGCGCAGGTGCTCTCCGAGCGCACGGGCTGTGAGGTTCACCTCAAGGTCGAGGGCGCCAACCCCACCGGATCCTTCAAGGACCGCGGGATGACCATGGCCATCAGCCGGGCCAAGGAGGAGGGCGCGAAGGCTGTGATCTGCGCCTCCACCGGTAACACGTCGGCGAGTGCCGCCGCGTACGCCGTGCGGGCCGGCATGGTGTCGGCCGTCCTCGTGCCGCAGGGCAAGATCGCCCTCGGCAAGATGGGCCAGGCGCTGGTGCACGGCGCCAAGATCCTCCAGGTCGACGGCAACTTCGACGACTGCCTCACGCTGGCCCGCGCGCTGAGCGACAACTACCCCGTGGCGCTGGTGAATTCGGTCAACCCGGTGCGTATCGAGGGGCAGAAGACGGCCGCCTTCGAGATCGTGGACATGCTGGGCGACGCCCCCGACATCCATGTCCTCCCGGTCGGCAACGCGGGCAACATCACGGCGTACTGGAAGGGCTACAAGGAGTACGCCGCCGACGGTGTCGCGCGGCAGACCCCTCGGATGTGGGGTTTCCAGGCCTCCGGCTCCGCCCCGATCGTGCGCGGCGAGGTCGTCAAGGACCCGTCGACGATCGCCACCGCCATCCGCATCGGCAACCCGGCGTCCTGGCAGTACGCGCTCGCCGCGCGGGACGAGTCCGGTGGCTTCATCGACGAGGTGACGGACCGTGAAATCCTGCGCGCCTACCGGCTGTTGGCCGCGCAGGAGGGTGTCTTCGTCGAGCCGGCGTCGGCCGCTTCCGTCGCCGGTCTGCTGAAGGCCGCCGAGCAGGGCAAGGTCGACCCGGGCCAGACCATCGTGTGCACCGTCACCGGAAACGGCCTGAAGGACCCGGACTGGGCCGTCGCCGGCGCCCCGCAGCCGGTCACCGTCCCGGTCGACGCGGCGACGGCGGCCGACCGCCTCGGCCTCGCCTGACGGAAGCCTCTACGGGGGATTCCCGCACAGGGGTGCACAGGGGGCTTACGACACGCATCGTGCGCCTCCTGTGCGCCCTATGTCGCCACAGAACCTTCCTTCGATAGGCTGTACCGAACCCGCCCCCTGCATATGCCTTCGCGTATGGCAGGGTGCCGCGCCGTCTCCACGGCCCGAAGGGTCTTCGTACGACATCGAATGTCTTCGACAATCACGCAGCTCAAGGAGAGTCATCGAGCGATGGCCGGTCCAGCTTTCCGCGCCGCCGCCGTAAGGGTGCGCGTCCCCGCCACCAGCGCCAACCTCGGCCCGGGCTTCGACGCCCTCGGCCTGTCGTTGGGGCTCTACGACGACGTGGTCGTCCGGGTGGCCGACTCCGGGCTGCACATCGACATCGCGGGCGAGGGCAGCGAGACGCTGCCGCGTGACGAGAACCACCTTCTTGTACGGTCCCTGCGCACCGCCTTCGACCTGCTCGGCGGGCAGCCCCGCGGCCTCGAGATCGTGTGCGCCAACCGCATCCCGCACGGCCGTGGCCTGGGGTCTTCCTCCGCCGCCATCTGCGCCGGCATCGTCGCCGCGCGCGCCGTGACCATAGGCGGGGAGGCGCGGCTCGACGACGCCGCGCTGCTCGAGCTCGCGACCGAGATCGAGGGGCATCCCGACAACGTGGCGGCCTGTCTGCTCGGCGGATTCACCCTCTCCTGGATGGAGTCGGGGGCCGCGCGGGCGATCAGGATGGAGCCCGCCGATTCCATCGTTCCGGTGGTTTTCGTGCCCGGAAAGCCGGTCCTGACCGAGACCGCGCGCGGACTGCTCCCGCGCACCGTGCCGCACGTCGACGCCGCCGCCAACGCGGGCCGGGCGGCCCTGCTCGTCGAGGCCCTCACCAGGCGCCCCGAGCTGCTGCTGCCCGCCACCGAGGACCGTCTCCACCAGGAATACCGCGCTCCCGCCATGCCGGAGAGCGCCGCCCTGGTGGAGCGGCTGCGGGCCGACGGAGTCCCGGCAGTCATCTCAGGAGCAGGACCCACCGTGCTGGCGCTGGCCGACGCCGACAGCGCCGACAAGGTGGCCCATCTGGCAGGCGAGGGCTGGGCCGCGAACCGGCTCGACCTCGACGCACAGGGAGCGAGCGTGTTGCCGCTCGCACCTTCCGGTGACATGTGAAAGCGCGCCGTCACCGGATTTCGAGAGGGGGAATGTTTGTTGGATCCGGTAGTGTTAACCTCAAGTCTGCACCCGACCCCACCATGGCGAGGTGCTTCGTGTCCCCGTCCGGGACAGACATTCTTCCGGGAGCCTCCCAAGCCGCACTGTGTTCCGTACGAGGTACGCGGGCAGTACCTCGTACGCGAGCACTGAGCGACTCGCCGGGCACGCTCCGGAATCGGTGCTACCGAGCCACGTGACACCGGCACCCGGTGCCACGGCCCAGGTCTCGGTAAGCGCCATCCCAGATATTCCCTCCGCCACCTTTGGCGGACCACCGCCCCGGCACGGTCCACACAGCAAGGACCACTGCCGGACAGCACAACCGGTCGCCGAGCCAGACAGGCCGACGTCCGCTCCAGGGAAGGACCCTTCGTGAGCGACACCACCGATCTGATGGGCGCACGTGTCGAGGAGACCGCTGCCGCGCCCGCCACGGACGCCTCCGCGCCTGCCACCGGTGCCGGCTCCCGGCGGCGCCGCGGTACCGGCCTCGAGGGCATGGTGCTGGCCGAGCTGCAGCAGGTCGCATCCGGCCTCGGCATCAAGGGCACGGCGCGTATGCGCAAGAGCCAGCTGATCGAGGTCATCAAGGAAGCGCAGGCCGGAGGAGGTGCTGCGGCTCCGAAGAGCGAGGCCGCCGCCGAGACCAAGCCGAAGCGCCGGGCCACCTCCAAGGCCCGCACCGGCGAGGACGCCGCGCCCGCCGCCGACAAGAAGTCGGCCGAGGCCCCCGCCGAGACGGCCGTGGCCCAGCAGCAGATCGAGATTCCCGGCCAGCCCGCCAGCGACGACGCGCCCACCGAGCGCCGCCGTCGCCGTGCCACCGCCGAGGCCGGCGCCCCGGCGTCCGCGGGCGTCGAGACCATCGTCGCCGAGGCGAAGAGCGAGCCGAAGGCCGAGACGCCCGCTCCGCAGGCGCAGAACGACGCCAAGGGCGACGCCGGTGACGGCGACGGCCGTGGCCGCCGGGACCGCGGCCGGGATCGCGGCCGGGAGCGCGGCGACCGCAGTGACCGCGACCGCAGTGACCGTGGCGACCGCGGTGACCGTCGCAAGAGCGACGACCAGCAGGGCGGCCAGCGCGGTCAGCAGCAGAGCCAGCAGCAGGGCGGCGGCCGTCAGGACCGTCAGCAGCGCGACAACGGCCCGCAGGACGACGACGACTTCGAGGGCGGCCGCCGTGGCCGTCGCGGGCGTTACCGGGACCGCCGTGGCCGTCGTGGCCGTGACGAGATCGGCGGCGCCGAGCCGCAGCTCGCCGAGGACGACGTCCTGATCCCGGTCGCGGGCATCCTCGACATCCTCGACAACTACGCGTTCATCCGGACCTCCGGCTACCTGCCGGGCCCGAACGACGTGTACGTCTCCCTCGCCCAGGTCCGCAAGAACGGCCTGCGCAAGGGTGACCACGTCACCGGCGCGGTCCGCCAGCCCAAGGAAGGCGAGCGGCGGGAGAAGTTCAACGCGCTGGTGCGTCTCGACTCCGTCAACGGCATGGCGCCCGAACACGGCCGCGGACGCCCGGAGTTCAACAAGCTCACGCCGCTGTACCCGCAGGACCGGCTCCGTCTGGAGACCGACCCGGGCGTGCTGACGACCCGCATCATCGACCTCGTCGCGCCCATCGGAAAGGGCCAGCGCGGTCTGATCGTGGCCCCGCCGAAGACCGGCAAGACCATGATCATGCAGGCGATCGCCAACGCGATCACGCACAACAACCCCGAGTGCCACCTGATGGTCGTCCTGGTCGACGAGCGTCCGGAAGAGGTCACCGACATGCAGCGGTCGGTGAAGGGCGAGGTCATCTCCTCGACCTTCGACCGCCCGGCCGAGGACCACACCACGGTCGCCGAGCTCGCCATCGAGCGCGCCAAGCGCCTGGTGGAGCTGGGCCACGACGTGGTCGTGCTGCTCGACTCGATCACGCGTCTGGGCCGTGCGTACAACCTCGCCGCGCCCGCCTCCGGCCGTATCCTCTCCGGTGGTGTCGACTCGACCGCGCTGTACCCGCCGAAGCGCTTCTTCGGTGCGGCCCGCAACATCGAGGACGGCGGCTCGCTGACCATCCTCGCCACCGCCCTGGTGGACACCGGGTCGCGCATGGACGAGGTGATCTTCGAGGAGTTCAAGGGCACCGGCAACGCCGAGCTCAAGCTCGACCGGAAGCTCGCCGACAAGCGCATCTTCCCGGCGGTGGACGTCGACGCGTCCGGTACCCGTAAGGAAGAGATCCTGCTCGGCTCCGACGAGCTCGCCATCGTGTGGAAGCTGCGCCGGGTGCTGCACGCGCTCGACCAGCAGCAGGCGATCGAGCTGCTCCTCGACAAGATGAAGCAGACCAAGTCGAACGCCGAGTTCCTGCTCCAGATCCAGAAGACGACGCCGATGCCGGGCAACGGCGACTGAGTCACAGTCTTCACAAAGGGCGCCCTCCGTCACATGAGTGACGGAGGGCGCCCTTTGTGCGCTGAGAGGAACAGGCGTGTGCACGCGCCTCTCCCATCACCTGTGTCCCCTGGGGGAACACCCTTGTCCACACCCATGTCCGGCAGCGGTCGGCACAGACGCCGGATGCGTCTCGTCCTGCCCATCGGTGCCGCCGGCATCGCCGCGGCCGTCGCCGCCGCGGTGCTGTCCTCCTCGGCCAGCGCCGCGTCCTCCGTGCCCACGCCGAGCACCAAGCCCGCCACCCGTTCCGTGTCGACCGCCGAGCTGACCCAGCGGATCGCCGGGGCGCTCGCCACCGACGGAACCGCGGGGGAGACGACGGCGAAGAAGTCGACGCTCAGCGCGAGCACCACCGGCTCCTCCGGCTCGACCGTGAGCCCGTACGTCATCGGCGGCACCGACACCGCCATCACCTCGGCGCCCTGGATGGCGCAGCTCTGGTACTACGACGACAACGGCACCAGCAGCGACACCAGCGACGACATCGGCTTCTTCTGCGGCGGCACGGTCGTCTCGCCGACGAAGATCCTCACCGCCGCGCACTGCGTCAAGGACGAGAACGGCAACAGCTACGACTGGAAGTCGTACGGCGCCGTCCTGACCGGCACCAACCAGCTGCCGACGACGGACAGTTCGGGCAACACCGACCTGCACGGCGGCACGGTCTCGCTGCCGCTGCGGCAGTGGAACCACCCGTCGTACAGTCCGACGACCATCAACAACGACATCGCCGTCCTCACCCTCGCCGCGCCCGTCAAGGCGACACCGCTGCGCATGACGACGTCCGGGGACACCACCTCGTACGCCGGCGGCACCAGCGCCACGGTCTACGGCTGGGGGCGCACCAGCTCCAGCAGCGACGACATCTCCGACACCCTGAAGTCGGCCTCGCTGACGATCCACACCGACACCACCTGCACCGGCGTGTACGGCTCCGAGTACGTCAAGGGCCACATGATCTGCGCCGGCGTGCAGAGCGGCACCGACACCGGGACCAAGGCCGCCTGCAACGGTGACTCGGGTGGGCCGCTGGTCGTGGGCAACCGCATCGTGGGCGTCGTTTCGTGGGGCGTCCAGGACTGCGTCGACAAGGGCTACTACAGCGTCTTCTCGAAGGTCAGCACCTACATCGGTGCCGCCTACGCGAACGTCGACGACACCAACCTCAGCTACACGGACGGCAAGGCCGACCTGTTCGTGCGCAGCTCCTCCAGCAAGGAGGCGTTCGAGAAGGACTCCCAGGGCACGTCGTTCGCGGCGCGGGTCTCCCTGGGGTCGTACTCCGGCGTCAACCTCGTCCTGCAGACCGACCTGAACCGGGACGGCTACCAGGACCTCGTGCTGCGCCAGAGCTCCAGCGGTGACGTGTACTGGCTGCACTACGTGCCGTCCAGCGACTCCTGGTCCCAGACGAAGATCTTCAGCGGCTGGACGACCCGGACCCGGATCATCGCGCCGGGCGATGTCACCGGCGACTACCTGCCCGACCTGCTGTCGGTCGACTCCGGCGGGACCCTGTGGATCTACCCCGGCAAGGGCAACGGCACCTTCGCCTCGCGCGTGGAGGTCGGCACCGGCTGGAACCAGTACAACATGGTGCGCGGCAAGGGCGACTTCACCGGCGACGGCAAGGCCGACCTGCTCGCCCGCAACAAGAGCACCGGCGACCTGTACCTGTACAAGGGCACCGGCAAGTCCGGCACGGGCGCCTTCTCGGCCCGTATCAAGGTGCGCAGCGCCTGGACCGGATACAACGCCTTCGACGCGATCGGGGACGTCAACGGCGACGGCAAGGCCGACTTCCTGGCCCGTACGTCCGGAGGGACCCTGTACCTGTACAAGGGCACCGGTAAGGCCACGAGCGAGATCTTTGCCACAAGAATCTCGGTCGGTACCGGTTTCCAGCAGTACGACATCTTCGGCTGACATCGCAGGTGAGCCGGGTCTGAACCGTTTACATCATCACGCTCTGTGCCCAATCCTCCACGGGTTGGGCACAGTGCGTTGTGCAACCCTTTCCCGAGTTTCCCCGTCTGACCCGACGGAGCGACGATGGTGCGGTATCAGCCGCATCGATTGAGGCCTGTCCCTGAAAGCAGGGGGTAACCGACCGGACGAGATTCGAGGAGCACATGTCCGCCGAGAGCACGCCGGAGCCCGGCATACCGGGCGAGAACGGCACGAACGGTTCGCAGGGCCGCGGCAAGGGCCGCCGCCGCAAGCCCCGCAGCGGGCGTCGCAAGGGCCTGCTGATCGCGGCCTGGACCGCCGCGGGCATCGTCGTGCTGGGTGGTACCGGCGCCGGTTACCTGTACTTCAAGCTCAACGGCAACATCAAGAACGTCGACATCAACAGCGCCCTCGGCACGGACCGGCCGAAGAAGGTCGACAACGGCTCCGAGAACATCCTGGTCCTCGGCTCGGACTCCCGCTCCGGCTCGAACAGGAAGCTGGGCGGCGGCACGGACGACGGCAGCGCCCGCTCCGACACGGCGATGATCGTCCACGTCTACAAGGGCCACAAGAAGGCAAGCGTGGTCTCCATCCCGCGTGACACCCTCATCGACCGCCCCGAGTGCACCGACACCAAGGGCACCACGCACGACGCGGCGTCCGGCGTGATGTTCAACAGCGCGTACACCACGGGCGGCGCGGCCTGCGCGGTGAAGACCGTCGAGTCCCTCACCGGTCTGCGCATGGACCACTACCTCGAGGTCGACTTCGCCGGCTTCGAGAAGCTCATCAACGAACTCGGCGGTGTTCCGGTCACCACGACCAAGAACATCAGCGACAAGCAGAGCCACCTGAACCTCAAGGCCGGCACCCACACGCTCGACGGTCAGCAGGCCCTCGGCCTGGTCCGCACCCGCCACGGCGTCGGCGACGGCTCCGACCTCGGCCGCATCCAGCTCCAGCAGGCCTTCATCAAGGCCCTGGTCGACCAGGTCAAGCACGTCGGCATCTTCACCAGCCCGGAGAAGCTGTACAACCTCGCCGACACCGCCACCAAGTCCGTCACGGCCGACTCCGACCTCGGCTCGATCGGCTCCCTGGCCTCCTTCGCCGGCGGCCTGAAGGGCATCAGCTCCTCCCACATGCACATGATCACCATGCCGGTCGAGTACGACCCGGCCAACCCGAACCGGGTGATCGTGAAGAAGGCCAAGGCCGAGCAGGTGTGGACGGCCCTGAAGAACGACCAGGCGATCCCGAGGACGGCCACGCAGGGCACGGCGACGGGCGAGGCCAAGGGCGTGGTGACGGCGTCGTAGGCGTCGGGCGAACCACCCCCGACGCCCCCAGGGAATAGATCACGGCAACCCCCGGTTTTGGGGGATGGCCCCAGTCCTGGCAGACTGGTACGTCGGCTCCGGTTCACGCCCCCGTATCCCGCGTAGGCGACCCGGCGCCCTCCCGAAACTAGGAGACACCTTGAAGCGCGACATCCACCCCGAGTACGTCGAGACGCAGGTCAGCTGCACCTGTGGCGCGTCGTTCACCACCCGTAGCACGATCGAGAGCGGCACCATCCGTGCCGAGGTCTGCTCCGAGTGCCACCCGTTCTACACGGGCAAGCAGAAGATCCTCGACACCGGTGGCCGTGTGGCCCGCTTCGAGGCCCGCTTCGGCAAGGCTGCAGCCGGCTCCAAGAAGTAGCGAGCTCCCATTCGCCGGTCCACGGCCGCGCCCTGAAACAGGCGCGCCGGGACCGGCGTTTTTGGTCGCCCGCACTTCATCCCCGTACGCATACAGGAGCCCAAGATGTTCGAGGCCGTCGAGGAACTGCTCACCGAGCACGCCGACCTGGAGACGAAGCTCGCCGACCCGTCGGTCCACGCCGACCAGGCCAACGCGCGCAAGCTGAACAAGCGCTACGCCGAGCTCACCCCGATCGTCGCCACGTACCGCTCCTGGAAGCAGACCGGCGACGACATCGGCACGGCGAAGGAACTCGCCGCCGACGACCCGGACTTCGCGGCCGAGGTCAAGGAGCTGGAGAAGCAGCGCGAGGAGCTCACCGAGAAGCTGCGCCTGCTCCTCGTGCCCCGGGACCCGTCCGACGACAAGGACGTGATCCTCGAGATCAAGGCCGGCGCCGGCGGCGACGAGTCCGCGCTGTTCGCGGGCGACCTGCTGCGCATGTACCTCCGCTACGCCGAGCGCGTCGGCTGGAAGACCGAGATCATCGACTCCACCGAGTCCGAGCTGGGCGGCTACAAGGACGTCCAGGTCGCCGTGAAGACCAAGGGCGGCCAGGGCGCGACCGAGCCCGGGCAGGGCGTCTGGGCGCGGCTGAAGTACGAGGGCGGGGTGCACCGCGTGCAGCGCGTGCCGGCGACCGAGTCCCAGGGCCGTATCCACACGTCGGCCGCCGGTGTGCTCGTCACGCCCGAGGCGGAGGAGGTCGACGTCGAGATCAACCCGAACGACCTCCGCATCGACGTCTACCGCTCCTCCGGGCCCGGCGGCCAGTCCGTCAACACCACCGACTCCGCCGTGCGCATCACGCACATCCCCACCGGAGTCGTCGCCTCCTGCCAGAACGAGAAGAGCCAGCTGCAGAACAAGGAGCAGGCACTGCGTATCCTGCGCTCCAGGCTGCTTGCCGCGGCACAGGAGGAGGCGGAGAAGGAAGCCGCCGACGCCCGCCGCAGCCAGGTCCGCACCGTCGACCGCTCCGAGAAGATCCGTACGTACAACTTCCCGGAGAATCGCATCTCGGACCACCGCGTCGGCTTCAAGTCGTACAACCTGGACCAGGTCCTGGACGGCGACCTCGACGCGGTGATCCAGGCCTGCGTCGACGCGGACTCGGCGGCCAAGCTGGCGGCCGCGTAAGGCGCACATACGCACGACCCAGTACGACACGGAGGAATGCGTGAACCTGCTGCTCGCAGAGGTGGCACAGGCCACCCAGCGGCTGGCCGACGCCGGCGTGCCCTCGCCGCGCAACGACGCGGAGGAGCTCGCCGCGTTCGTGCACGGCGTGAAGCGGGGCGAGCTGCACTCCGTGAAGGACTCGGACTTCGACGCCCGCTACTGGGAGGTCATCGCCCGGCGCGAGCAGCGCGAGCCGCTGCAGCACATCACCGGGCGTGCCTACTTCCGGTATCTCGAACTCCAGGTGGGGCCGGGCGTGTTCGTGCCGCGCCCGGAGACCGAGTCCGTGGTCGGGTGGGCCATAGACGCCGTGCGCGCCATGGACGTCGTGGAGCCCCGCATCGTCGACCTGTGCACCGGCTCCGGCGCCATCGCGCTCGCCCTCGCCCAGGAAGTCCCGCGCTCCCGCGTGCACGCCGTGGAGCTGTCCGAGGAAGCGCTCCAGTGGACCCGTAAGAACGTCGAGGGCTCCAGGGTCGACCTGCGCCAGGGGAACGCCCTGGACGCCTTCCGCGACCTCGACGGCCATGTCGACCTCGTCATCTCCAACCCGCCCTACATTCCGCTCACGGAGTGGGAGTACGTCGCTCCCGAGGCGCGGGACTACGATCCCGAACTCGCCCTGTTCTCAGGGGAGGACGGCCTCGATCTCATCCGCGGTCTGGAACGGACCGCACACCGGCTCCTGCGCCCCGGCGGCGTCGTCGTCATCGAGCACGCCGACACCCAGGGCGGCCAGGTGCCGTGGATCTTCACCGAGGAGCGGGGCTGGGCCGACGCGGCCGACCACCCGGACCTCAACAAGCGCCCCCGGTTCGCCACGGCCCGCAAGGCACTGCCGTGACCACCGCCCCGACTTCCATCAGGCAGTACGTGTACGAGGAGGCCCGCTAGACATGGCTCGGCGATACGACACCAACGACGCGACCGACCGCACGACCGGTCTGCGCGAAGCCGCGTCCGCCGTCCGCCGTGGCGAGCTCGTGGTCCTCCCGACCGACACGGTGTACGGCATCGGCGCGGACGCGTTCTCCTCGGAGGCCGTCGCCGACCTGCTCGACGCCAAGGGCCGGGGCCGCAACATGCCCACCCCTGTGCTGATCGGGTCCCCGAACACCCTCCACGGTCTCGTCACCGACTTCTCCGAGCCGGCCTGGGAGCTGGTCGACGCCTTCTGGCCGGGCGCGCTGACGCTCGTCGCCAAGCACCAGCCGTCCCTCCAGTGGGACCTGGGCGACACCCGCGGCACGGTCGCCGTGCGCATGCCACTGCACCCGGTCGCCATCGAGCTCCTGACGGAGGTCGGTCCCATGGCCGTCTCCTCCGCCAACCTGACCGGCCACCCGGCGCCCGAGGACTGTGACGCCGCCCAGGAGATGCTCGGCGACTCCGTCTCCGTCTACCTCGACGGCGGCCCGACCCCGGGCAACGTCCCGTCGTCGATCGTCGATGTCACGGGCCCCGTGCCCGTGCTGCTCCGCGAGGGCGCCCTCTCGCCCGACGAGCTGCGGAAGGTCGTACCCGACCTCGAGGTGGCCAATTGACAGCCCCTGACGCGGGGCGTGGCATAGGCAACGGGGAAAGTGCGGCGGAGATCACGACGACGTTCGTGGGGCTGCCGCGCGACAGCTTCCGCATCCTCCACGTCAGCACCGGCAACGTGTGCCGCTCGCCCATCACCGAGCGGCTGACCCGGCATTACGTGAAACAGCGGCTCGGCATCCTGGGCGGCGGGCTGATCGTGGAGAGCGCGGGCACCTGGGGTCATGAGGGCGCCCCCATGGAGGCCAACGCGGAGACCGTGCTGGCCGACTTCGGCGCGGACGCCTCCGGCTTCTTCGGCCGGGAGCTCCTCGACGAGCACGTCATCATGGCCGACCTGGTCCTCACGGCCACCCGCGACCACCGCGCCCAGGTCATCTCCATGGGCCACTCGGCGGGCCTGCGCACCTTCACCCTGAAGGAGTTCACCCGCCTGGTCCGTGCGATAGACCCGGCGACCCTGCCGCCCCTGGAGGACGGCGTGGTGGTCCGCGCGCGTGCCCTGGTCCGAGCGGCGGCGGCTCTACGCGGGTGGCTCCTGGCCCCGACCCTGGAGGCCGACGAGGTCTACGACCCGTACGGCGCCCCGCTGGGGTTCTTCCGCTCGGTCGGCGACGAGATACACCAGGCGCTGGATCCGGTCGTCACAGCGCTCACGGGCGTACCCGCGAGGACGTAACAACCGAGCACCCCACGGGTCCCGGGCCTACATTGGTCGTACGTCATCACGGCGAGTGAGCCGAAGGGGACGCCCCGGAGGCTGACCGCCCACACAGCGTCGCTCGGAGTCCACCATGTCGGTCACCCATGCCCCTCAGACCGCCGACGTCCTGCGGCGCCAGGACCCCGAGCTGGCCGAGATCCTGCTCGGTGAGCTCGACCGGCAGTCGACGACGTTGCAGCTGATCGCCGCCGAGAACTTCTGCTCGCCGGCCGTGCTGGCCGCGCTCGGGTCGCCGCTCGCGAACAAGTACGCCGAGGGGTATCCCGGGGCCCGGCATCACGGCGGGTGCGAGATCGTCGACGTGGCGGAGCGGGTCGCCGTCGACCGGGCGAAGGCGCTGTTCCGGGCCGAGCACGCCAATGTGCAGTCCCATTCGGGGTCGTCGGCCGTGCTGGCCGCGTATGCCGCGCTGCTGCGGCCCGGGGACACCGTCCTCGCTCTTGGCCTGCCCTACGGCGGTCACCTCACCCATGGCTCGCCCGCCAACTTCTCCGGCCGCTGGTTCGACTTCGTCGGGTACGGGGTCGACGCCGAGAGCGGGCTCATCGACTACGACCAGGTCCGGACACTGGCCCGCAACCACCGGCCCAAGGCGATCGTCTGCGGTTCCATCGCCTACCCCCGGCACATCGACTACGCCCTCTTCCGCGAGGTGGCCGACGAGGTGGGGGCCTATCTGATCGCCGACGCGGCCCATCCGATCGGGCTCGTCGCCGGGGGAGCGGCGCCCAGTCCGGTGCCGTACGCCGACGTCGTCTGCGCGACCACCCACAAGGTGCTGCGCGGGCCCCGCGGCGGGATGATCCTGTGCGGGAGCGAGCTGGCCGAGCGGGTCGACCGGGCCGTCTTCCCCTTCACCCAGGGCGGCGCGCAGATGCACACCATCGCCGCGAAGGCGGTCGCGTTCGGCGAGGCGGCGACACCGGCGTTCTCCGTGTACGCCCATCAGGTGGTCGCCAACGCGAGGGTTCTCGCGGCCGGGCTCGCGGCGGAGGGCCTGGTCGTGACGACCGGCGGGACCGACACGCATCTCATCACCGCCGACCCCGCACCCCTCGGCGTCGACGGCCGCACCGCGCGCGGACGGCTCGCCGCGGCCGGGATGGTGCTGGACTGCTGCGCCCTGCCGCACGGCGACGCGCGCGGGCTCAGGCTCGGTACGGCGGCCGTGACCACGCAGGGAATGGGCGAGGAGGAGATGGCGTATATCGCCGCACTCTTCGTGGGAGTGCTGCGCGGGGAGGTCGAGAGTCAGAAGGCGCGTGATCAAGTGCGCGAGCTGGCCGGTAGATTTCAGCCGTATCCGGGCTGAGCGGGGGTAGGCGCACCCGCGTACACCTGCGTGCAACCGCACGCACAGCCACGCGTGCAACCATCGTCGCTACCCGGAAGTCCCCACTCGTATGCGTCCGTCGCTAGGGTGTGGGGCTGAGATGGCCAGCGAGACCTGTGGGGAAGCCTGTGCGTGAATACCTGCTGACGCTCTGCATCACGGCCGCGGTGACGTATCTGCTGACTGGGCCGGTACGGAAGTTCGCGATCGTGGCCGGAGCCATGCCGGAGATCAGGGCCCGTGACGTGCACCGGGAGCCCACTCCGCGTCTCGGCGGTATCGCGATGTTCTTCGGTCTGTGCGCCGGCCTGCTGGTCGCGGACCATCTGACCAACCTCAACCAGGTCTTCGAGAAGTCGAACGAACCGCGGGCGCTGCTCTCCGGAGCGGCGCTGATCTGGCTCATCGGCGTCCTCGACGACAAGTTCGAGATCGACGCGCTCATCAAGCTCGGCGGCCAGATGATCGCCGCGGGCGTGATGGTCATGCAGGGTCTGACGATCCTGTGGCTGCCCGTCCCCGGCGCCGGCAACGTCGCGCTGACCCAGTGGCAGGGCACCCTGCTGACGGTGGCGCTCGTCGTCATCACCATCAACGCGGTGAACTTCGTCGACGGCCTCGACGGCCTCGCCTCCGGCATGGTGTGCATCGCGGCCGCCGCGTTCTTCCTGTACGCCTACCGGATCTGGTACTCGTACGGCATCGAGGCGGCCGCCCCGGCCACGCTGTTCTCGGCGATCCTGATGGGCATGTGCATCGGCTTCCTGCCGCACAACATGCACCCTGCGCGGATCTTCATGGGCGACTCCGGCTCGATGCTGATCGGGCTGGTGCTGGCCGCGGGTGCGATCTCCATCACGGGACAGGTCGACCCGGACGCGCTGAAGCTGTTCGCCGGGTCCGAGAAGGCGGCCGTGCACCAGACGGTGCCCGTCTACATCCCGCTGCTGCTCCCGCTGACGATCATCGCCATCCCGGCCGCCGACCTGGTCCTGGCGATCGTGCGGCGCACCTGGCGCGGTCAGTCGCCGTTCGCCGCGGACCGGGGTCATCTGCACCACCGGCTGCTGGAGATCGGCCACTCGCACAGCCGGGCCGTGCTGATCATGTACTTCTGGTCGGCGCTGATCGCGTTCGGTGCGCTCGCCTACTCGGTCAACTCCGCGTCAATGTGGATCGTGCTCGGCATCGTGATCCTCAGCGCGATCGGCCTGGTCCTGCTGCTGTTGCCGCGCTTCACCCCGCGCACCCCGCGCTGGGCCGAGGCCTTCGTGCCGCCCCGCTACCGTCGCCGTCGCGCCGCCCGTATCGCCGCGTCAGCTCCCTTGCAGGAGGCGGCAGTTGAGGCCGCGGAGGCCGCCACGGACGACGCGGAGCCGCGCACTCCGGTCGTGGCAGGTGTGTCGGGAGTCAACGGAGCGACCGCTCTGAGCGCCCGTTCGCGCTTCCTGGACAGGCGAAAGGCCGGAACGTCGCGCTGACGTCGGCAAGGTAAGAATCTGACTAGAGCATTGCCAAGTCGTGGGGGAGCAAAGCTCCCCAATACCAGACAAGTCACCCCTGTTTTTGCGCAGACGGGCACGGTCACTCTCATGTGTGACAGCGAGCACACCCACTTGGTAAAGACCGCATCAAATAGTTTGTGATACGGTTCACGAGAACCCAGGAGAGAGCTGAAGGACCGTAGTGCGACGGTCCATTGGCCGCGAGTTCCCCACTCGCCCCGGGACTACGCTCGTCCATGACGACACCCCCCCGCCCCCTGTGAAAGCGGAGTTGCCGCCATGCCGTCCAATGACGTCCGGAACCTCTTGCAGACCGCTGTGCCCACAGCGGCTGTCGGCGTGATCACTGTCGCCGTCAGCGCTGCGGTCGCCGGCGGCAAGGGTGCGCTCGGCGCGGCGGTCGGTGTGGTGCTCGCGATCCTGTTCATGGGAATCGGCCTGTACGTCCTGCAGTGGACGGCAAAAACGCTCCCGCAGTTGTTCCAGGCCATGGGGCTGATGCTTTATGTCGCCCAACTCCTGCTGCTCCTGATCTTCGTGGCCGTCTTCAAGGACACCACTCTCTTCAATGCGAAGGCGTTCGCCGTCTCGCTCGTCGTCTCGACCGTCGTGTGGATGGCCGCGCAGGCTCGTGCGCATATGAAGGCCAAGCTTTTCTACGTCGACCCGGACTCGGAGAAGAGCGGTAAGTCCGAGAAGACAGGGTCGTCGTCGTGAGGGGTAGGGGTGGGATAAAGGCTTACGAGATCTCCTGCTATCGTCCGGTGCCAACTGCGGCATCGCGGGCGCGGGCATCCGAGCTGACGCCTGCTCAAGCGCGAGGCTCGATGCCCCTCAGCCGCCCCCACATTCGTCACACCAGTCCGGTGCCGACCCGCGGCAGCATGCCGCGCCGACACAACGAGGTTGCCGTACCCATGCGTCACGCCGAAGGAGCCCGCGGTGAGTGCTGACCAGACCCAGCTCGCCTTTGACTGGAGTTGTCGGATCATGTCCGACAACGGGTGCGGCTTCCCGGCTCCGGGCCTGCACTCGTTCCTGTTCGAGCCGATCGCCACGGTCGGGGGCGTCGAGTTCAACAAGGTGATGCTGCTCTCGCTCATCACCAGCGTTCTCGTAGTCGTCTTCTTCTGGGCGGCCTTCGGAAAGGCGAAGGTGATCCCGGGCAAGCTGCAGATGGTCGGCGAAGCCGGTTACGACTTCGTGCGCCGCGGGATCGTCTACGAGACGCTCGGAAAGCGCGAGGGCGAGAAGTGGGTGCCGCTCATGGTGTCCCTCTTCTTCTTCATCTGGATCATGAACATCTGGTCGGTGATCCCGCTGGCCCAGTTCCCGGTGTCGTCGGTCTTCGCCTTCCCCGTCGTCCTGGCCGCGCTCGTCTGGCTCCTCTGGGTCGGTCTGACGTTCAAGCGTCACGGCTTCGTCGGTTTCTTCAAGAACATCACCGGCTACGACAAGTCGCTCGGCGCGGTGCTGCCGCTCGTCATGGTCATCGAGTTCTTCTCGAACCTGCTCGTCCGCCCGTTCACGCACGCGGTGCGACTCTTCGCCAACATGTTCGCGGGTCACCTGATGCTGGTGATGTTCACCGTCGCCTCCTGGTACCTGCTGAACAGCTACATGATCCCGGCCGCCGGCGTCTCGTTCGTGATGACCATGATCATGATCCTCTTCGAGCTTTTCGTGCAGGCCGTCCAGGCGTACGTCTTCGTGCTGCTGGCCTGCTCGTACATTCAGGGCGCTCTCGCCGAGCACCACTGAGCACCACCTGCCTGCAACCCCCCAGTCGTCCGGTGGCCAACCCCCACCGGTCCGTTAAGAGAAGGAAGAATCAGCATGGCTGCCACTGAGACCCTTGCCGCCGTCTCCGGCTCGATTGGCTCCGTCGGTTACGGCCTCGCCGCCATCGGCCCCGGCGTCGGCGTCGGCATCATCTTCGGTAACGGCACCCAGGCCCTCGCCCGCCAGCCCGAGGCGGCCGGCCTGATCCGCGCCAACCAGATCCTCGGCTTCGCGTTCTGTGAGGCGCTCGCCCTCATCGGCATCGTTATGCCGTTCGTGTTCGGTCAGTAATTCGGTCCTGACCCACACGTAGCGACGAAAGGCACTGATGTGATCGCCAACCACTTGGTACAGCTGGCGGCCGAGGAGAAGCAGAACCCCCTCGTCCCGGCTGGTCCCGAGCTGCTCGTTGGAGCCATCGCCTTCGCCATCGTGTTCTTCTTCTTCTGGAAGAAGCTGCTCCCGAACATCAACAAGGTTCTGGAGGAGCGCCGCGAGGCGATCGAGGGTGGCATCGAGAAGGCCGAGGCGGCTCAGGTCGAAGCCCAGAGCGTTCTCGAGCAGTACAAGGCCCAGCTCGCCGAGGCCCGGCACGAAGCCGCGCGTCTGCGCCAGGAGGCGCAGGAGCAGGGTGCCACGCTGATCGCCGAGATGCGCGCCGAAGGCCAGCGGCAGCGCGAGGAGATCGTCGCCGCCGGTCACGCGCAGATCGAGGCCGACCGCAAGGCCGCCGCGTCCGCGCTGCGGCAGGACGTCGGTCAGCTCGCGACCGAGCTGGCCGGCAAGCTCGTCGGCGAGTCCCTCGAGGACCACGCCCGGCAGAGCCGCGTCATCGACCGCTTCCTCGAGGACCTTGAGGAGAAGGCCGAGGCCGCGCGATGAACGGAGCGAGCCGCGAGGCCCTGGCAGCCGCACGCGAGCGTCTCGACGCGCTGACGGACTCGACGTCCGCCGACGCGGCGAAGCTCGCCGACGAGCTGGCCGCCGTCACCGCGCTGCTCGACCGCGAGGTGTCGCTGCGTCGGGTCCTGACCGACCCGGCGCAGGCCGGTGAGGCCAAGGCCGAGCTGGCCCAGCGCCTGCTCGGCGGTCAGGTCGGCGGCCAGGCCGTCGACCTGGTGTCCGGCATGGTGCGTTCCCGCTGGTCGCAGTCCCGCGACCTGGTGGACGCCCTGGAGGAGCTGGCCGCCACCGCGGACCTCACCGCCGCGCAGAGGGCCGGCGCGCTCGACGACGTCGAGGACGAGCTGTTCCGCTTCGGGCGGATCGTCTCCTCGAACACCGAGCTGCGCGCCGCGCTGACCGACCGCGCCGCCACCACCTCGGCCAAGATCGAGCTGCTGCACCGGCTGCTCGGCGGCCGTGCGAACGCGGTGACCGAGCGTCTGGTCACGCGCCTTGTGACCGCGCCGCGGGGACGTAGCCTGGAGTCGGGACTGGAGTCCCTGTCCAAGCTCGCCGCCGAGCGCCGGAACCGCCTGGTCGCGGTCGTCACCTCGGCGGTGCCGCTGAGCGACACGCAGAAGCAGCGCCTGGGCGCCGCCCTCGCGAAGCTCTACGGCCACACGATGCACCTCAACATCGACGTGGACCCCGAGGTCCTCGGCGGGATCCGGGTGCAGGTCGGCGACGAGGTCATCAACGGCTCGATCGCGGACCGCATCGAGGACGCCGGCCGCCGCCTGGCGGGCTGAGCAGCAACTTCATAAGCAGTAAGCAGTACGTACCTACGGCCCGGTTGGGTCGTGCAGAGGATTCCTGGGGGTCGCCCCCAGACCCCCAAGTTGAAACTTCGGGCCCAACAAGGAGAGCAGGGAACCCAGATGGCGGAGCTCACGATCCGGCCGGAGGAGATCCGGGACGCGCTGGAGAACTTCGTCCAGTCGTACAAGCCGGACGCGGCCTCGCGCGAGGAGGTCGGTACGGTCACCCTTGCCGGCGACGGCATCGCGAAGGTCGAGGGCCTCCCCTCGGCCATGGCCAACGAACTGCTGAAGTTCGAGGACGGCACGCTCGGCCTCGCGCTCAACCTCGAAGAGCGCGAGATCGGTGTCGTCATCCTCGGCGAGTTCAGCGGCGTCGAAGAGGGCCAGCCGGTCACCCGCACCGGTGAGGTCCTGTCCGTCGCCGTGGGCGAGGGCTACCTCGGCCGCGTCGTCGACCCGCTCGGCAACCCGATCGACGGCCTCGGCGAGATCGAGACGTCCGGCCGCCGCGCCCTTGAGCTGCAGGCCCCCACGGTCATGCAGCGCAAGTCGGTGCACGAGCCGATGGAGACCGGCTACAAGGCCGTCGACGCGATGACCCCGGTCGGCCGTGGCCAGCGTCAGCTGATCATCGGTGACCGCCAGACCGGCAAGACCGCCCTGGCCGTCGACACGATCATCAACCAGCGCGACAACTGGCGCACCGGCGACCCGAAGAAGCAGGTCCGCTGCATCTACGTCGCCATCGGCCAGAAGGGCTCCACCATCGCGTCCGTGCGCGGTGCGCTGGAGGAGAACGGCGCGCTGGAGTACACGACCATCGTCGCCGCCCCCGCGTCCGACCCGGCCGGCTTCAAGTACCTGGCGCCGTACACCGGTTCGGCCATCGGTCAGCAGTGGATGTACGAGGGCAAGCACGTCCTCATCATCTTCGACGACCTGTCGAAGCAGGCCGACGCCTACCGCGCCGTGTCGCTGCTGCTGCGCCGCCCGCCGGGCCGCGAGGCCTACCCGGGTGACGTCTTCTACCTGCACTCCCGTCTGCTGGAGCGCTGCGCGAAGCTCTCCGACGACATGGGCGCCGGCTCGATGACCGGTCTGCCGATCGTCGAGACCAAGGCCAACGACGTCTCGGCGTTCATCCCGACCAACGTCATCTCCATCACCGACGGCCAGTGCTTCCTGGAGTCGGACCTGTTCAACGCCGGTCAGCGCCCCGCGCTGAACGTCGGTATCTCCGTCTCCCGAGTCGGTGGTTCCGCGCAGCACAAGGCGATGAAGCAGGTCGCCGGCCGGCTCCGCGTCGACCTCGCCCAGTTCCGTGAGCTGGAGGCGTTCGCCGCCTTCGGTTCCGACCTGGACGCCGCGTCGAAGGCGCAGCTGGAGCGCGGTCAGCGCATGGTCGAGCTGCTGAAGCAGGCCCAGTACCAGCCGATGTCGACCGAGGACCAGGTCGTCTCGGTGTGGGCCGGCACCACCGGCAAGATGGACGAAGTCCCGGTAGCCGACATCCGCCGCTTCGAGAAGGAGCTCCTGGAGTACCTGCACCGCAAGGAGCAGGGCCTCATGACCTCCATCCGCGAGGGCGGCAAGATGTCGGACGACACCCTCACCGCTGTTGCCGACGCGATCGCCGAGTTCAAGAAGCAGTTCGAGACCTCGGACGGCAAGCTTCTCGGCGAGGACGCCCCGGCCGCCGCCAAGTGACGTAAGGAAGGGACCTGACTCATGGGAGCCCAGCTCCGGGTCTACAAGCGTCGCATCCGATCCGTCACCGCGACCAAGAAGATCACCAAGGCGATGGAGATGATCGCCGCCTCGCGCGTCGTCAAGGCGCAGCGCAAGGTGGCGGCGTCCACGCCGTACGCGCAGGAACTGACGCGTGCGGTCACGGCGGTCGGTACCGGCTCGAACACCAAGCACCCGCTGACCACGGAGGCCGAGACGCCGACCCGTTCCGCGGTGCTGCTCCTCACGAGCGACCGTGGTCTCGCCGGTGCCTTCAACTCCAACGCCATCAAGGCCGCGGAGCAGCTGACCGAGCGTCTTGAGGCCGAGGGCAAGGAGGTCGACACGTACATCGTCGGCCGCCGCGGTCTGGCCCACTACAACTTCCGCGAGCGCAAGGTCGTGGAGTCGTGGTCGGGCTTCACCGACGAGCCCACGTACGCGGACGCGAAGAAGGTCGCGGGTCCGCTGATCGAGGCCATCGAGAAGGACACGGCCGAGGGCGGCGTGGACGAGCTCCACATCGTCTTCACCGAGTTCGTGTCGATGATGACGCAGACGGCGCTCGGTGACCGTCTGCTGCCGCTCAGCCTCGAAGAGGTGGCGAAGGAGGCGGCCCCCAAGGGCGAGATCCTTCCGCTGTACGACTTCGAGCCCTCGGCGGAGGACGTCCTCGACGCCCTGCTGCCGCGCTACGTGGAGAGCCGGATCTACAACGCGCTGCTCCAGTCGGCCGCCTCCAAGCACGCCGCCACGCGGCGCGCGATGAAGTCGGCCACCGACAACGCGGGCGAGCTGATCACCACGCTCTCCCGACTTGCCAACGCGGCCCGCCAGGCCGAAATCACCCAGGAAATCAGCGAGATCGTCGGTGGCTCCGCAGCCCTGGCCGACGCGACCGCGGGGAGTGACAGGTAATGACGACGACAGTTGAGACGGCCGTTGCCACGGGCCGCGTCGCCCGGGTCATCGGCCCGGTCGTCGACGTGGAGTTCCCCGTCGACGCGATGCCGGAGATCTACAACGCGCTTCACGTCGAGGTGGCCGACCCGGCCAACGCCGGCGAGAAGAAGATGCTGACCCTGGAGGTCGCCCAGCACCTGGGTGACGGCCTGGTCCGCACCATCTCCATGCAGCCCACCGACGGTCTGGTCCGCCAGGCCCCGGTCACCGACACCGGCTCCTCCATCACCGTGCCGGTCGGCGACTTCACCAAGGGCAAGGTGTTCAACACCCTCGGTGAGGTGCTGAACGTCGACGAGAAGTACGAGGGCGAGCGCTGGGGCATCCACCGCAAGGCCCCGAACTTCGACGAGCTCGAGTCGAAGACCGAGATGTTCGAGACCGGCGTCAAGGTCATCGACCTGCTGACCCCGTACGTCAAGGGCGGCAAGATCGGTCTGTTCGGCGGCGCCGGCGTCGGCAAGACGGTGCTCATCCAGGAGATGATCTACCGTGTCGCCAACAACCACGACGGTGTCTCCGTGTTCGCCGGTGTCGGCGAGCGCACCCGTGAGGGCAACGACCTGATCGAGGAGATGTCCGACTCGGGCGTCATCGACAAGACCGCGTTGGTCTTCGGTCAGATGGACGAGCCCCCGGGCACCCGTCTGCGCGTGGCCCTCGCCGGTCTGACCATGGCGGAGTACTTCCGCGATGTGCAGAAGCAGGACGTGCTGTTCTTCATCGACAACATCTTCCGCTTCACGCAGGCCGGTTCCGAGGTCTCGACCCTGCTCGGCCGTATGCCCTCCGCGGTGGGTTACCAGCCGAACCTGGCCGACGAGATGGGTCTCCTCCAGGAGCGCATCACCTCGACCCGTGGTCACTCGATCACCTCGATGCAGGCGATCTACGTCCCCGCGGACGACCTGACCGACCCGGCCCCGGCCACCACCTTCGCCCACCTCGACGCGACGACGGTTCTGTCCCGTCCGATCTCCGAGAAGGGCATCTACCCGGCCGTGGACCCGCTGGACTCCACGTCCCGCATCCTGGACCCGCGCTACATCGCGCAGGCCCACTACGACGCCGCCATGCGCGTCAAGACGATCCTGCAGAAGTACAAGGACCTCCAGGACATCATCGCGATCCTCGGTATCGACGAGCTCGGCGAGGAGGACAAGCTCGTCGTCCACCGTGCCCGTCGTGTGGAGCGCTTCCTGTCCCAGAACACCCACGTCGCCAAGCAGTTCACCGGCGTCGACGGGTCGGACGTCCCGCTGGACGAGTCGATCGCGGCCTTCAACTCGATCTGCGACGGCGAGTACGACCACTTCCCGGAGCAGGCGTTCTTCATGTGCGGTGGCATCGAGGACCTCAAGGCCAACGCCAAGGAGCTGGGCGTCTCCTGAACTCCCTGAGTTCGAAGTGAACCCTGCGGTTCACGGCTGAGGGGGCGGGGTACGTCCCGCCCCCTCTTTCACACCCACTGCTGCATTGCCCGGGGGGCGACCCCCAGATCCCCGGCAGTATCCCGGGGCGGGCCCCGGCATATTGGTGCTCGGCGCCCTACTAGACTTGCCAACGACACCCGGCATGAGACGTCGGGTGGTGACCCGAGGAGCCACCTTGGCTGCTGAGCTGCACGTCGCGCTGGTCGCGGCCGACCGAGAGGTCTGGTCCGGCGAGGCCACCCTGGTCGTCGCGCGCACCACGTCCGGCGACATCGGCGTCATGCCCGGTCACCAGCCGCTGCTCGGTGTGCTGGAGTCGGGCCCGGTGACCATCCGTACGAGTGATGGTGGAACGGTCGTCGCCGCGGTGCACGGCGGTTTCATCTCGTTCGCGGACAACAAGCTGTCGCTGCTGGCCGAGATCGCCGAGCTGTCGGACGAGATCGACGTCCAGCGCGCCGAGCGCGAGCTGGAGCGTGCGAAGGCGGAGGGCGACGCCGCCGCCGAGCGGCGCGCGGACGTACGACTGCGTGCGGCGACGACGAGCTGAACCCCCGCGAGCCTGTATGACGTCACTCAGCCGCGGTCGGCACCGGAGCGATCCGGAGCCGACCGCGGCTGAGGCAGATATGGATGTTTTTTCCGTTCCGTTACCTATTTTCGGTACCTAGGAGACGAGGAGGTCGGTGTCGATGATCCTCGCTCTGACTGTGTGCGGAGTCGTCGTGGCCCTGGTGGTACTGGGGCTGTTCGTGTTCGGACTGCGCCGCAGACTCATCCAGCGCTCCGGCGGCACCTTCGACTGCTCCCTGCGCTGGGACGTCCCCGAGAAACCGGACACCTCCGGCAAGGGCTGGAGCTACGGCGTCGCCCGCTACAACGGGGACCGCATCGAGTGGTACCGCGTCTTCTCCTACGCCTACCGCCCCCGCCGCGTCCTGGAACGCGCCGCGATCGAGGTGGCCGGCCGCCGCCTCCCCGAGGGCGAGGAAGAGCTGGCGCTGCTCTCCGACGCCGTCGTCCTGACCTGTCTGCACCGGGGCACACGCCTCGAACTCGCCATGAGCGAGGACGCGTTGACCGGTTTCCTGGCCTGGCTGGAGGCGGCTCCCCCCGGTCAGCGCGTCAACGTTGCCTGACACAGACCGGGTTCGGGGCGTCGTTCTGGGCGACGACGACCTGGTGCTGCTCCGGGCTGAACGTCACCGTTATGTTCACCGGCGACACGGCCAGCAGAGCCGCGACCGCCGCTCCCGCGAAGCCCCCGTAGTTCATCCCCCTGGAAGCGGCCGGCTGGTCGGTCTTATGGGACCTGTGGGACCTGCGCTTCATTCTTCCCCCCGAATGAGTTATTCCGTTTGCTGTCTGAGATACAGGATGTGCCCGGTCAGAGGCCTGCCGCACCCGCCGACCTTCCTGCCGCGGGGACCGAACGGCCCCATGCCGCGCACGCCTGGGGCGCGCGGCCTGTGCCGCGCGCCCCAGATTTGGATATATGCGTATCTGTCAGCCGAGTCCGCTGTTGATCGCGCTCACCAGCTCTCCGTCGCTGGTGTCACCGCTGAACTCCCAGAAGAACGCTCCGCCGAGCCCCTGGGACTTGGCCCAGCTCATCTTCCCGGCGATGGTCGACGGGGTGTCGTACGACCACCAGTTGCCGCCGCAGTGTGCGTAGGCCGTTCCGGCGATCGTGCCGGTCACCGGGCAGGACGTCTTCAGCACCTTGTAGTCCTCGATGCCCTGCTCGTACGTCCCCGCGGCCGCGCCTGTGGCGGTGCCGCCCGGGGCATCCTGCGTCACCCCGGTCCAGCCGCGGCCGTAGAAGCCGATGCCGATGAGCAGTTTGCTCGCGGGGACGCCGATCGCCTTGTACTTGGCCATCGCGTCGGCGGTCGTGAAGCCGGCCTTCGGGATGCCGGAGTACGAGGTGAGCGGGGAGTGCGGGGCGGTCGGTCCGGTCGAGTCCCAGGCGCCGAAGAAGTCGTACGACATCACGTTGTACCAGTCGACGTAACTCGCGGCGCCCGCGTAGTCGGCGGCCTCGATCTTGCCGCCGGAGGAGCCGTCCGCGGTGACGGCGGCCGTGACCAGGGCGCTGGAGCCGAACCTGGCGCGCAGCGCGGACATCACGTTCTTGAAGGCCGCTGCTCCGCTGGTGTCGCAGGAGAGGCCGCAGGCGTTCGGGTACTCCCAGTCGATGTCGATGCCGTCGAAGACGTCGGCCCAGCGTGAGTCCTTCACCAGCTTGTAGCAGGAGTCGGCGAAGGCGGCCGGGTTGGCCGCGGCCTGGGCGAAGCCGCCGGACCAGGTCCAGCCGCCGAAGGACCAGATCACCTTGAGGTTCGGGTACTTGGCCTTCAGCTCGCGGAGCTGGTTGAAGTTGCCGCGCAGCGGCTGGTCCCAGGTGTCCGCGACGCCGCTCACCGACTGGTCGGCGGTGAAGGCCTTGTCGTAGTCGGCGTAGGAGTCGCCGATCGCGCACTGGCCGTTGGTGACGTTGCCGAAGGCGTAGTTGATGTGCGTGATCTTCGACGCCGAGCCCGAGGTCACCAGGTTCTTGACGTTGTAGTTGCGGCCGTAGATGCCCCACTCGGTGAAGTAGCCGAGTTTGACCTTGCCGCTCGTCGTCGGGGGAGTGGTCCCGCCGGTGGTGTGCACGGCGACCGCGCCGCTGACCGGGCCGGTCTGGTCGGCGGTGTCGCGGGCCTGGACGGTGTAGGAGTAGTCGGTGCCGGCGGTGAGGCCGGTGTCCGAGTAGCTCGTGGTGGTGACGGTCGAGACGACCTTGCCGTCCCGCAGGACGTCGTAGTTCTTGACGCCCTTGTCGTCGGTGGCGGCGGACCAGCTCAACTTCACCGAGGTGTCGGTGACGGAGGAGGCGGTCGGGGTGCCGGGCGCGGAGGGAGCCGTGTCGCCGGGAACGGTGGTCCCGTCACAACTGTCGCCGTTGAGCTTGCAGTTGCTCGGCGATCCCGAACCCGTGCCGTTGAAGCCGAAGGAGACGGAGGCGCCGGGGGCGAGGGTGCCGTTGTAGGACTTGTTCTTGGCGGTCCAGTGGGTGCCGGAGGACGTCACGTCCGCGTCCCAGGCCGAGGTGACGGACGTACCGGAGGGGAAGTCCCACTCGACCGTCCATGAACTGATCGACGCGCTACCGGTGTTGGTGACCGTCCACTTGCCCTCGAAGCCGGTGCCCCAGTCCTGGGTCTTGGCGTAGGTGGCGGTGGCGTTGGTCGCGGCCTGGGCGGGGCTCGCGAGACCGACCAGGCCGGCCAGCGGGAGCAACAGGGTCGCGAACCCTGCCAGCGCTCTGTGTCTGAAGCGCATGTCGCGCCTCCTTAGCGGGGGTTGGGGGCGTGACTGAGCCTTCACACCCACGGTGCCGCGAGAATAGAAAGGTCTGTACCATCGGTCAATAGGTCTGGACCACTTATCAGAAAGCTCGCTGGATCCCCAACTCCTGTGCCAGTAGCGCTGATTGGACCCGGCTGCGCAGCTCCAGCCTCCCGAGGAGACGGCTGACGTGCGTCTTCACCGCCACGGCCTGGCCCGCGCCGGCCACGAGGGCTGCCTGGGCACTGCTTCCGGCGGCGATCCGGTACCTCGGCGACGGCGACGTGTCCTCGTCGTACGCTGGCCGAGCGCTGAGGGGAGGGTGCATGAGTGAGACGGGCGGTTCCGGCGCGGTGCTGGTCGTGGACGACGACGCGGCCATCCGGCGCTCGCTGGAGCGCGGGCTGCGGTTGAGCGGCTTCCGGGTGCGTACGGCGGAGGGCGGCCGTGAGGCGCTCGCCGCGATCCAGGAGGCGCCCCCGGACGTGCTCGTCCTGGACGTCTCGATGCCCGGCATGAGCGGCATCGAGGTCTGCACCCGGCTTCGCGACGACGGCCGGGACCTGCCCGTCCTGATGCTCTCCGCCCTCGACGAGACCGCCGACCGCATCGCCGGGCTCCAGGCGGGCGGTGACGACTACCTGGTCAAGCCGTTCGCCCTGCAGGAACTGGTGCTGCGGCTGCGCGCGCTGCTGCGGCGCAGGCCGCCCGTGGGGGAGCCGCTGCGGGTGGCGGGGCTGGTCATCGACCCCGGTGCCCGCACCGCCGCGCGGGACGGACGGCCGCTGGAGCTGACCCGGCGCGAGTTCGAGCTGCTCGAGGTGCTCGCCCGCAACGCCGGGATCGTGCTCACCCGCGACCAGCTGCTCGACCGGGTGTGGGGCTACGACTTCGACGTGCGCACCGACGCCGTCGACACGTTCGTCAGCTATCTGCGGCGCAAGCTGGAGGCGGACGGGCGGTCCCGGCTGGTCCACACCGTGCGCGGAGTCGGCTTCGTACTGAGGGAAGAACCGTGAGGCTGTCCACCCGCATCGGGCTCGCCGTCGGCGTCACCGTCCCGCTCCTCGTCCTGGCCTCCGGCTGGCTGCTCCTCCAGCTCGTCAACCACGACCTGCACAGCGTCGAGGACGACCATCTCCGCACCCGCGCCACCGCCCTGACCTCTCAGGCCCGCGCCCTGCTCCGGGCCAGCGCCAACAACCGCCCCAAGGCCGCCGACACCCGCGAACGGCTGCTGTTCAGCGCGGCCCTCGACGTCGGCGTACGTGTCGTCGGCCCGGACGCCACCTTCAGCGGCGGCCCGCAGCCGGACGCCTCGGCACGGCTGCCCGCGCAGGCGACCACCCCGGTCACGGTCCGGGACGGCGGCACCAGCTGGCGCGCGCTGTCCGTGCCGATCACCACCGCCCGCGGCTCCGGCACCCTGTGGGTCTTCGCGCCCAACGCCGCCGACCAGGCCCAACTCCGGCTCGTCCGGCGCCGGGTGGCCGTGACGACCCTGCTCGCCGCGCCCCTGTCCGGCCTGCTCGCCTGGGGCGTGGCCACCGGGGCGACCGGCCCCCTGCGCCGCCTCGGCCGCCGTACCGCGGGCCTCGACCCGCGCACCAGCACCGCCCGCCTCCCCGACGAGCCGAGCGGGGTCACCGAGGTCGACGACCTGGCCGCCACCCTCCGCACCGTCCTCGCCCGCTACGACGAACAGGCCGCCCGCACCGCCGAGGCCTTGGACACCGCGCGCTCCTTCTCCTCGGCCGCCGCCCACGAACTGCGCACCCCGCTCATGAGCATGGGCACCAACCTCGACATCCTCACCGCCCACCCCGACCTCCCCGAACCCGACCGCACCGAGGTCCTCACCGACCTGCGCACCGAACACGCCCGGCTGCTCAACCTGCTGGTGATGCTGCGCGAACTGGGCCGCGGAGACCTGGTGGAAGCGGAGGCCTTCCGGACGGTCGACCTCACCGAGGTGGCGGACGCGTCGGTGGCGGAGGCCCGTCGGCGGGTTCCCGAGGCGCGGATCACGCTGGAGGCGGCACCCGGGCCGACGGTCCATGGCTGGGAGCCGGGGCTGCGGCTGCTGCTCGACAACCTGCTGACCAATGCGCTGGCACACGGGCGGGACGCGACCGGCCGGGCGACGGTGACCGTCGGGGTGCGGCGCGCGGGTGATCAGGTCGTGGTGATGGTCGACGACAGCGGCCCGGGGGTCCCTCCGGACGCCCGCACCCGCATCTTCGACCGTTTCGCACGCGGCCCCGCCAGCTCCGGCTCCGGGCTCGGCCTGACCCTGGTCGCCCAGCAGGCGGCCCTGCACCGGGGAGCCGTCACGGTCACCGACACCCCGTCCGGCACCGGCGCCCGCTTCGAGGTACGGCTGCCCTCCACCGGCGGCCCGCTCCCCGCCCACCGCGACTGGCTGATCGACACGGCCGGGACAAACCGGTCACAGAGTTTCCCCAAAGACGGTTCCTAGCCTCCCTCGCATGCGGACGGACGAAGGGGGCCGTCCGCGGGAACGGAGGATCAGATGAACGTACGACGACCCCGGCGCACCGTCCTGGTGGGACTCGCCGCTGCCGCGGTGCTGGCGACCGGCACGGGGGCGGCGGTGGCCGACGGCACGACCACGCCGGCACCCGCGGCCACGCCGACCGGCGACGGGGCACAGGCCCTGTGCAAGCGGGCGCCGAAGATCGACCAGCGCATCGACCGCGCGCTGAAGCGGCTGAACGCGGGCGCGGACAAGCGCGGCTCGATCGCCCGCCTGCAGCAGCGTGTGGACAACGCCAAGTCGGCCGGTCACCACGAGATCGCCACGTATCTCCAGGACCGCCTGACCTTCCGCAAGTCCCTGCTGCCGACGCTGGAGCAGCGGCAGAAGGACCTGGCCGACGTCCAGACCTGGTGCAAGGACAACAACGGGGGCGCCGGCTGATGCGTCTGAAGGTCGCGGCCATCGCGGTCGTCCTGCTGGCGGGCCTGACGGCGGGCTGTACGCACGACGGAAGTACGGCGGAGAAGGCCCCCGCCACCACCTCCGGCCCCTCCGGCTACTCGGAGATGCAGAACAAGGTGGCCGCCGCCGAGTCCGCGCTCGCGCAGGCGGACAAGGACGCGGCCCAGGACGACACGGGCCGCTGAGAAGAGATGGGGAGGGCGGGGGGCGGTGTGGTCAGCGCTCCCCGCCCGGCACCCACAGGACGTCCCCCACGGCCTTGTTCGCCGTCCTCGCCAGGATGAACAGGAGGTCCGACAGACGGTTCAGGTAGGTCGCGGTGAGGGGGTTCATCACCTCACCGTGCACCTCCAGTGCCGCCCACGTGGAGCGCTCGGCCCGACGTACGACCGTGCAGGCCTGGTGCAGCAGGGCCGCGCCCGGGGTGCCGCCCGGCAGGATGAAGGAGCGGAGCTTCTCCAACCGCTCGTTGAAGCGGTCGCAGTCCGCCTCCAGCTTGTCGACGTAGAACTGCTCGACACGGAGGGGCGGGAACTCCGGGGTCTCCACCACCGGCGTCGACAGGTCCGCGCCCACGTCGAACAGGTCGTTCTGGACGCGGGTGAGGACCTTGACGATCTCCTCGTCGAGCCCGCCCAGCGCGATCGCCGTGCCGATCACCGCGTTCGCCTCGTTGGCGTCCGCGTACGCGGAGATCCGCAGGTCGGTCTTGGCGACCCGGCTCATGTCACCGAGGTTGGTGGTGCCCTTGTCGCCGGTCTTCGTGTAGATGCGCGTCAGATTGACCATGCGACCAGCGTAATGAGGCTCCGTCCGTCAGGAGCATGTCTGTGCCCACTGTCACGGTGAGCGCGGCGGAGGTGGCGGAGGACGGTCGTCGCAGCCATCGGCCGCCGGATGCTCGGCGGGCGCAATCCGGACGAAGTGTCACGGGAGGTACTCGCGCTTCTCGACTGCGTCGAGGACCTGTTGGGCGAGAAGGTGCTCAACTACTCCGTCCGAGGGGCTCGATGACCCGCCCCGGTGTGATGTCCGTCAGATGAGACGTGACGCGCATTACTTACCGGTCACACAGCCCCTCACGAGCGCTAAGGTCCGCCGAAGAGGCATGGATAAACAGCGTGTAAGGCGTTTCAAAGGGGAGTCGCAAACGTGGCACGGAAGCTTGCCGTCATCGGCGCCGGCTTGATGGGTTCCGGGATCGCCCAGGTCTCCGCTCAGGCGGGCTGGGACGTCGTCCTCCGGGACGTCACCGACGAGGCACTGAAGCGTGGCACCGACGGCATCAAGGCCTCGTACGACAAGTTCGTGAGCAAGGGGAAGCTGGAGGCGCACGACGCCGACGCCGCCCTCGGCCGCATCACCGCGACCACCGACCTGGACGCCGCCGCGGACGCGGACATCGTCGTCGAGGCCGTCTTCGAGAAGCTGGAAGTCAAGCACGAGATCTTCCGCGCGCTCGACAAAATCGTGCGCCCGGACACCGTGCTCGCCTCCAACACCTCCGCGATCCCGATCACCAAGATCGCGGCGGCCACCGAGCATCCCGAGCGGGTCGTCGGTGTCCACTTCTTCTCGCCGGTCCCGATGATGCAGCTCGTCGAGCTGGTCCGCGGGTACAAGACGAGCGACGAAACCCTCGCCACCGCACGGGAGTTCGCCGAGTCCGTCGGCAAGACCTGCATCGTCGTCAACCGGGACGTCGCGGGCTTCGTGACGACCCGTCTGATCTCCGCCCTCGTCGTCGAGGCCACCAAACTCTATGAGTCCGGTGTCGCGACCGCCGAGGACATCGACCTCGCCTGCAAGCTGGGCTTCGGACACGCCATGGGCCCGCTGGCCACCGCCGACCTGACCGGGGTCGACATCCTGCTGCACGCCACCAGCAACATCTACACCGAGTCGCAGGACGAGAAGTTCGCGCCGCCGGAGCTGATGCGCCGGATGGTTGACGCCGGTGACATCGGACGCAAGAGCGGGCAGGGCTTCTACACGTACTGAGCATTCGTGCGGGGCGTCGCCCCCTAGGGTGAATTCGGTATCGGTTCGCTTACAGACGGCAACCTGTCCGCCGCTGAAGCAGTCAGACGATGCACAGCCACCGTCACGGAGTACGCAACGCACTCACGGGGAGCGCATATGTTCATCAGGGGCGACCACGCCGAGCTGGTCGTCGGGGGCCGCCTCGACGTCCGCAGCGCGGCGGACGCCCGTACGGTCCTGCACACGGCCGTCGACGACGGAGTCGGCGACCTGGTGCTCGACCTGTCCGAACTGGACTCCTGGGACGCCACCGGACTCGGGGTGATCATGGGTGTCCACCGACGGGCCGGCCGCTGCGGCCGACGACTGGTGCTGCGCGACGTACCGCCGCAGATGCAGCGCCTGCTGGTGGCCACCCGACTGCACCGGATCCTGGCGATCGAGGGAGGCATCGGGGTGGAGTCGCTGCCCAGGGTGTGATCGTTCCGGCTGCGAAACACAGGTCGAGCGCAATCCTCACGAGACTGTGACGTCTCGGGCGGCGCGGTACCCCGGGCTGTCGTAGATACTGTGCGAAGGTTTAGGGTTCGGCTGCCCGCCACCCGGAGAACCACCCCGAGCGGGCACCGGACCAGAAGCGACAGCGTGGTGTGCGGCAAGGCCGGGAGGGGCTGTATCGGCACACGAGCGCTTTTGGGGGGCTTGAACCTATGGACCCGAACAACCGGGGACCCGAGGAGTACGGCCATGACGGCGACGGCAGCGCGCCGCGCCAGCGCCCGCCCAGGGACCCCCTCACACCCGACTTCGGACAGCACACGCCGACGCTGGCGCGCACGGTGCAGCTCGTCACGGGCGACCATCTGCTGACCGTCAACCCCGTCGACGGCAGCGAGATAGAGGCCTGTCCGCCCGGCGAACGACCGGACCGGCCCGAGAAGCTCACCCCGGCCGAGCGGGTCGAGGTGGACCGCGCGGCCAAGCCGCCCGTCCCGCCGGGCCCGGCCCTGCCGTCCCTGCCGCTCCTGGAGCGCCAGGACGAGCGCGAGCGCCTGGTCCGCCTGCTCGCCCGTGGCCGTTCCGTACGCCTCACCGGCCCCGCCGGCTCCGGCCGCACCGCGCTCCTCGACCTGGTCGCCGAGGACTGCTCCGACCTCGCCCCCGACGGCGTGGTCCGCCTCAACGGCTTCCACCGCACCGCCGACGAGCTCCTCCACGACCTCTTCTACGCCGTCTTCAACGCACCCCTGCACCGCCCGGAACGGGACGAACTGCGCGGGTACGTCCGAGAGATCGGTGCCGTCGTCGTCCTGGACGACGTCGAGTTCGGCGGCGCCGTCCTCGACGACCTGCTCGACGCGACCCCCGAGTGCGCCTTCCTGATCGGCGCCACGCCCGACGTGCCCTCGCCGTCGGCCGACTCCGTCCTGGAGGAGGTCTTCCTCGGCGGGCTGGAGCGCGCGGGCGGCGTCGACATCATCGAGCGCGTCGTCGGCCGGGTCCTCACCGAGGAGGAGGCCAACTGGGCCGGCGACCTCTGGTTCGAGTCCGAGGGCCTGCCCCTGCGGTTCGTGCAGGCCGGCGCCCTGCTGCGCCAGCGCGACCAGCAGCGGGTCGGCACCGGCGTCGTCGACGAGTTCGGTGTCTTCGCGGACGCCCTGCCCGTCGACGCGCCCTTCGAGACGCCATTCGGTGTCGAGGAGGGCGACGAGATACCTCTGCCCTCGCTCGGCGAGGCAGCCGCGCCCGCCCCGCTGCTCGCCTCCAAGCTGAGTGCCTCGGCCCGCGCCACGCTGCGCTTCGCGGTCGCCCTCGGCGGCGAGGTGCCGCACCAGGCCCACCTCCCCGCACTCGTCGGCGACACCCACGCGGACGCCGCCCTCGGCGAGCTGGCCTCCTGCGGCCTGGTCTCCCCGGTCGGCTCCCGCTACCGCCTCGCGGCCGGAGTGCTGCAGCAGCTGGAGGCCGCCGGCTACAACGACGACGTCGACGCCCGCGCCCTGACGGCCGCCCAGCACTACGCCTGGTGGGCCGGACACCCGTCGGTCACCCCGGAGCGGGTCTGCGCGGAGGCCGACGCCCTGCTGGCCGCCCTCGGCCTCCTGGTGCCGGACACGACCGCGCCCGCCGAGGGCGAGGAGTCCGTCACCGTTCAGCTGGCCCGCACGGCCGCGCCCGCCTTCGCGGCGGGCCTGCACTGGAGCGCCTGGGAGCGGGCCCTGCGGTCCGGCGCCGAGGCCGCCCGCCTCTCCGGCGAGGTGTCCGAGCAGGCCTACTTCCACCACGAGTTGGGCATCCTCGCGCTCTGCCGCGGGGACTTCGACCAAGCCCGCACCGAGCTGGAGACCTCGCTGGGCCTGCGCGGCGCGATCGCCGACAAGCGCGGCACGGTCTCCGCCCGCCGGGCCCTCGCCCTGGTCGCCGACCGCACCGGCACGGCACCGGGCCTGGTCGCGATGGCGGGCGAGGAGGTCCCCGACGCCCGCTACGAGGAGTCGCAGTCACCCCCAGGGGGCGTACCGGCGGCCTTCTCGGGCTTCCCGCCCCTCCAGCCCCCGGTCCCCTCCACCGGCGAGACCTCGACGATCGTCGTGAACCGTGCCGCGTCCGGCTCGGCGCCCAAGCAGCACCGCGCCGGCATCCGGGGCCTGGCCCGCCGCAACCTCGTGGCGGCCGGCGCGGGCGCGCTCCTGGTGGCGGTCCTCGGCACGGTGGTCACCCTCGGCGCCACGTCCAACAACGACGCCAACAACCCGTCCGACAAGGTGGGCGTCAATCCGTCGGCCAGCCAGGGCCTCGACGACGGCTCTCTCGGCGCGGACAAGCCGAAGACCGACAAGGGCGACACCGGCACCGCGACGAGCAGGCCCACCGACCCGGGCCCGGACGGCACCTACGGCACCTCGGACGACCCGACGCCCCCGTCGGACAACGGCAGCACGCCGTCGGACAACCCGAGCGGCACGAAGGGGTCGGGCGGTTCGTCGAGCACGCCGTCGAAGTCGTCCACGCCCACGAAGTCGACATCGCCGACGCCCACGAAGTCGACGTCGCCGACGCCTACGAAGTCGGCGGACCCGTCACCGAGCGACACGTCTTCGCCGACGCCGACGGAGACGACATCACCGACCACCACCAACTCGGCCAGCGCCCCGATCACCTCCACCGCCCCCATCACCAGCGCCCCGGCGGAGACGAGCAGTTCGGCCGTCGCGACGCAGAGCACCAGCTCGGGCGACGTGATCTGAACGGCAGCACGAAGGGGGCCGGGTTCCTGGAAAGAACCCGGCCCCCACTCTCGTAGAACCGCCTAGAACAGCCGCAGCTTGTCGTCCTCGATGCCCCGCAGCGCGTCGTAGTCCAGCACCGCGCACCCGATCCCGCGGTCGGTCGCCAGGACCCGTGCCTGCGGCTTGATCTCCTGCGCCGCGAAGATGCCGCGGACCGGGGCGAGATGGGGGTCGCGGTTCAGCAGCTCCAGGTAGCGCGTGAGCTGCTCCACGCCGTCGATCTCGCCGCGCCGCTTGATCTCCACCGCGACCGTCTGCCCGTCCGCGTCCCGGCAGAGGATGTCGACGGGCCCGATGGCGGTCATGTACTCGCGCCGGATGAGGGTGTAGCCGTCGCCGAGGGTCTCGATGCGGTCGGCGAGGAGTTCCTGGAGGTGTGCTTCCACGCCGTCCTTGATCAGGCCGGGATCGACGCCGAGTTCGTGCGAGGAGTCGTGGAGGATCTCCTCCATCGTGATGATGAGTTTCTCGCCCGCCTTGTTGATGACGGTCCAGACGCCTTCGTCGTCGTCCGCGCCCTCCTTCAGTGTGCAGGGCGGGGACATCCAGTTCAGCGGCTTGTAGGCACGGTCGTCCGCATGGATCGACACGCTGCCGTCCGCCTTCACCAGGATCAGGCGGGGCGCCGAGGGGAGATGGGCGGTGAGCCGGCCCGCGTAGTCGACGGAGCATCGGGCAATGACGAGACGCATGGTCGGCAACGCTACTCGACGGGCACCGGTGCACGCGATTCGCCCCGTAAAACCACTGACCACCCCTGTTCAGTTGTGGCCGATTGTGTGCCTAAAGAGGAGTCCCTATGTACGCAATCTCCTGGTGCCGTCACCGTCCGTTGCCTACCGTAGTAACCGGGAGGTCGCGAGGCATGTACTGAGCGTGTTCGGCATCGCGAACTCCCTTTTCTGTCCGGCAACCCCTGTCGACCACGGGGGTGCGAGAGGAGAACCCATGTCGCTCGACGTCTCACCGGCCCTACTCGAAAAGGCCGAGCGAGGCGAGGTCGACGAAGCGGAATTCGTCGACTGCGTCCGGACCTCCCTGCCCTACGCATGGGAGATGATCAGCTCCCTGGTGGCCCAGCTGAAGGTGGACGGTGGACAGTTCGCCGACAACCAGACGCCCCCGCCGGACGAGCAGGCACGCGGTCAGCTGCTGCGTGCGCTCGCGAGTGACGCGATACGCGGCGCGCTCCAGCGGCACTTCGGTGTCCGGCTGGCTTTCCAGAACTGCCACCGAGTGGCGGTGTTCCCGTTGGACTCGACCGTCGACGAGACGCTGGCGCGCTTCACCTCGGTCCGCAGTCAGCTGCTCAACCAGTCCCCGGAGTTCCGGGACTGCTGACCAGCAAGCCGCTTGCTTGCCGCTCCGTACGCGGGAGGTGCATCAGTACCGGAGCGGCAAGCTCCTTGCAGGACGGGGCCGGTCGACATCCCCGTCGGAGAGATTCAGCCGAGATGGGGGAGCACTTCGGCACCCAGCCGCCGTACGTTCTCCTCGGTGGCCGCCAGGTCTCCCGAGCCCTCGACCAGGAGGGCGAAGCGGTAGATGCCGGTGCGCTCGCTGGTCGCCGCGAGCCGGTCGGCGCACAGCCGCGGGGTGCCCACCGGGTGCAGCCCGCAGAGCAGTTCGGTGTACGCCAGCGGGTCGCGCATCTGCCGCAGCCGGCCGTCCACCGTGACATGCGCTTCCAGCCCCTGCTTCAGCCAGCCCGGCATCGCCTTCGTCAGCGCCTCCACCGCGTCCGTGCGCCGGTCCGCGATCTGGCAGACGCCGGCCGACACATGCGCGGCGCCGACGACCCGCTCCGGGGCGTGTCCGGCCGCGCGCGCCAACTGCCGCCACAGGGCGACCATTTCCGCCTTCTCCTCGTCCCCGACATGCATCCCGAGCAGCATCGGCAGCCCGCGCTCGGCGGCCAGCCGCACGCTCTTCGGGGAGGTGCACGCGACGACGACCTCCGGACCTTTTGCCTCCGACAGGGACTCCGACGGCCTTGGTACGACGGGCACTTCGCGGAAGCCGAACCGGTCTCCCGTGGCCCCGACGGACGGTTCGCGCAGCCAGCGCACCAGCAGATCGAGTGATTCCGGGAACCCTTCCTCGTAGGCCGCCAGACCCGATCCGAACACCTCCAGGTCGACCCATGGCCCGCCGCGCCCCACGCCCAGCGAGAACCTCCCGCCGGAGGTGATGTGCAGCAGCGCGGCCTGCTCGCCGAGCGCGACCGGGTGGACGGTGGGCAGTACGCTCACCGCGGTGCCGACCCGCAGCCGGCGGGTGCGGCCCAGCAGCAACGCCGCCAGCGTGATCGCCGACGGGCAGGTGCCGTACGGGACGAAGTGGTGCTCCGCCAGCCAGACCGAGTCAAGACCGGCCTCCTCGGCGACCTCGGCGGAGCGGACCGCGCGGTGCAGCGCCTCCCCCTGACCCTGTCCCGGGAACTGGGCCGCCAACACGAAACTTCCAACGCGCATTGCTTTTCCTGCTTCCTTGGCTCCGACGCGGAGCTCCCCCACCCGGCATAACCGTCTGACACGTGCCGAGGTCACGGCCTGGCGAAGAGATTTGCGGATTGTCTGCAGAACGGGCGGCGGCGGCCGGGGCCGAGCGGGTCGGTGCCCTACACGTACCCCGGTTGCGGACCCGTAGGCTGGACAGGACCCGTGCTTCCTGTATAGCCCCGTGAGGTGTCCCGTGTCCCCGCGTCGCAACCGACCCAAGGGATCCGACCCGTCGGGCTCGTCCGGCCGCAGCGCCGAGGACGACCGCCCCGGCCGCTACGGCGGCTGGCAGTCCACCGAGAGCTGGCAGGGCGAGGAGTGGAGCGTGCGGCACGTCGCGGGCGCGAGTGCGCAGGGCAAGACGTACCGCTGCCCCGGCTGCGACCAGATGATCCCCTCCGGCGTCCCGCACGTGGTGGCCTGGCCGGAGCACTCGGGCGTCGACGACCGCCGCCACTGGCACAAGGCGTGCTGGAACGCGAAGGACCGCCGCACCACGAGGGTGCAGCGGTCCCGTAACGCGCCGAAGTTCTGAGCGCGGGCTACACGTCCCGGCTCTGCAGCAGTGCGACCGCGCCGGCGAACGCGGCGGCCGTCACGCCGAGGGCGATCCACAGCGGGTCCCAGCCGGTGGGCCCGCTGTTGCTGAGGGAGTGCGTGTAGAAGACGCTCAACTGGCTCGGGATCGAGTAGTCGAAGAGGGCCTCGCGCACCGAGCTCAGCGATTCCGAGAACATGAACAGCGCCATGACCAGCGGGGCCAGCACGAGGGCGATCATGATGGTGATGGCGCCGGCGGAGTGCCGGATGATCGAGCCGACGAGCAGCGAGAGCAGCCCGAGCAGCGCGATGTAGAGGGAGATCCCGAGGGTCCCCTTCAGCCACTCGGACCCGGACGGCGCCTTGGCGCCCTGGAGCAGGGACACATCGGCGAGGGCGACGAGCAGCACGGACACGAACGTGACGCTGAATGCCACCGCGAAGAACACGATCGCCTTCGCCGCCAGCACGCGCGCGCGTGAGGGGCAGGCGGTCATCGTCGTGCGGATCATGCCGGTGCCGTACTCCGAGGCCGTGGTCAGCACGCCGAGCGTGATGATGCACATGCTGCCCAGCAGCAGCCCGAACACCCCGAAGGACAGCGGGTTCTCACCGGCCAGGCTCTGCTCGGAGGCCTGCGCGGACACGAGCGCGGCAACCAGCAGCCCGATCCCCGCGACCAGCACGACGAACACCCCGAGCGTCCACATCGTCGACCGCACCGACCGGATCTTCGTCCACTCGGAGGAGATCGCATGCCCGAGGTGCGTCCGCACGACGGGAATCGGCGAGGTGTAGCCGGGGTAGGGCGAACCGGCCCCGACCGCCTGCCAGTCGGGTACGGCGGCCTGCGGCATCGGGGGCTGCGGGGTACTCATCGGACGTCCTCGGGCTTGGTCAGGTCGGAGGGGGTGGCGGAGGCGGCCTGCGGCGCCTGGGCGGGCTGCTGCGGGGCGGCGGCTGTCGCGGGAGCCGGGGATGGGGGGACCGCAGGGGCGGGCGGGCCTGCCGGGGCTCCAGGGGCCCCCTGGGCGGGCGGCGCGGCGGACGGGGCCGTCGGGGCCGGGCCCTGCGGTACCGGGGCCCCCTGAGGCGCCTGAGGCGCCTGAGGTGTCGGCTGGGCGTACGGGTTGGACTGGCCCGCGCCCGGAGCCCCGTACAGGCCCGCAGGAGGCTGTCCGGGGCCGCCGTACGGGTGGGGCATCGCGAAGGGCTGGCCGCCCTGTTGTGGGGACGGCGGGGCGTACCAGCCCGGCTGGCCCTGGCCCGGTACCGGCATGGGGGGCTGGGCGCCGGGCGGGAGGGGCTGCATCAGGCCCTCCTTCTGGTCGGCCGTCGAGCGGTAGTCGACCGCGCCCTGCGTCATCCGCATGTACGCCTCCTCCAGCGAGGCCTGATGCGGCGACAGCTCCCACAGGCGTACGTCGGAGTCGTGCGCGATGTCGCTGATGCGGGGGAGCGGCAGCCCCGTGACGCGCAGCGCCCCGTCCTGCTCCGGCAGCACATGGCCGCCCGCCTCCGTCAGCGCCGACGTCAGCTTCTCGCGCAGCTGCGGCTCGGTGTCCGGAGTCCGCACGCGCGCGAAGTCGGCCGAGTTCGCGGAGATGAAGTCGCGGATGCTCATGTCGGAGAGCAGCTGTCCGCGCCCGATCACGATGAGGTGATCGGCCGTCAGCGCCATCTCGCTCATCAGGTGGGAGGAGACGAAGACCGTACGGCCCTCCGCCGCCAGCGCCTTCATCAGGTTGCGGACCCAGAGGATGCCCTCGGGGTCGAGGCCGTTCACCGGCTCGTCGAACAGCAGCACCTGCGGGTCGCCCAGCAGCGCCGCCGCGATGCCGAGCCGCTGTCCCATGCCGAGCGAGAAGCCCTTGGACCGCTTCTTCGCCACGTCCTGGAGACCCACGACGCCGAGCACCTCGTCCACCCGCCGGGCCGGGATACCGGACAGCTGGGCCAGGGACAGCAGGTGGCTACGGGCGGACCGGCCCCCGTGCACGGCCTTGGCGTCGAGCAGCGCGCCCACCTGACGAGGGGCGTTCGGCAGTTTCGCGTAGGGGTAGCCGGCGATCGTCACCTGCCCCGCCGTGGGGTTGTCCAGCCCCAGGATCATCCGCATCGTCGTCGACTTCCCGGAGCCGTTGGGCCCCAGGAAGCCGGTGACGGCACCGGGCCGTACCTGGAAGGAGAGGTTGTACACAGCGGTCTTGTCGCCGTAGCGCTTGGTCAGGCCGACTGCCTCGATCATGCTCCGCACCCATCGAGAGGTTCAGGACAGCGGGGCACACGCCCCCGTAAGGGTTAGGAGGATATCGAGCGGCTGACGGTTCCGCTCAAGAGCAAGTAAAAGGTTGGCCCCCGCCTGACACCTTCTGTCACGCGCTCACGACTCCGGTCATGCATCCCGCCGCTTGAGCAACGCGTATCCGCCGAGCAGCGCCGCTACCACCCACAGCACCATGATCCCGAGCCCGCCCCAGGGCCCGTAGGGAGTGTCGTCGTCGATCCTCGGCACCACCTGCATGATCTTGCTGCCGGCCTGGTCGGGCAGGAACCGGCCGATCTTCTTGGTCGCGGAGACGTTCCCCAGGATGTTGGAGATCAGGAAGAAGAACGGCATCAGGATGCCCAGCGACAGCATCGGCGAGCGCAGCATCGAGGCGACGCCCATGGAGAACACGGCGATGAGGGTCATGTAGATCCCGCCGCCGATGACCGCGCGCAGGACGTGTGCGTCACCGAGGGCCGCCCGGTGCGAGCCGAGCATGGCCTGTCCGAGGAAGAAGGCGACGAAGCCGGTCGCCATGGAGACGACGAGCGCGAGCCCGGTCGCCACCGCGATCTTGCTGAACAGGAAGGTCCCACGCTGCGGTACGGCGGCCAGCGAGGCGCGGATCATGCCGGTGCTGTACTCGTTGGAGACGACCAGCACCCCGAACACGATCATCGCCAGCTGTCCGAGGCTCATCCCGGCGAAGCTGATGTAGGTCGGGTCGAAGGAGAGCCGGTCCTTCTGGCTCATGTTGCCGAACTCGCGCTCCGACAGCGCCGAGATCAGCATGCCGAGGGCGATGGTGACGACCACGGCGAGGGACAGTGTCCACAGGGTCGAGGCCACCGACCGGATCTTGGTCCACTCGGACCGCACGACCTGGATCGCCGCCATGCTCAGCTCCTGTTCCAGTCGTCGCCCCACGCCTGGGGCTGCCGTTCGGCGGGCGTCTCGGAGTGCGCGTGGTACTCGACCGACTCCGCGGTCAGCCGCATGAACGCCTCCTCCAGCGAGGCCTGCTGCGGACTGAGCTCGTGCAGCACGATCTGGTGCTGCGCCGCCAGTTCCCCGATGCGCTCGGCCTTGCCCCCGTCCACCTCCAGCGCCCCGCTCCCGGACTCGACGACGGTGACCCCGGCCTCGTGCAGCACATCGAGCAGCCGCTCCCGCTGCGGGGTGCGGATACGGACGTAGGACCGCGAGTTCTCCTCGATGAAGCCGGACATGGAGGTGTCGGCGAGCAGCCTCCCCTGTCCGATGACGACCAGATGGTCGGCGGTCAGCGCCATCTCGCTCATGAGATGACTCGACACGAACACGGTCCGCCCCTGCGCGGCCAGCGATTTCATCAGGTTGCGGATCCAGTGGATGCCCTCGGGGTCGAGCCCGTTGACCGGCTCGTCGAACATCAGGATCCGCGGATCGCCGAGCAGCGCCCCCGCGATCCCGAGCCGCTGCCCCATGCCGAGCGAGAACCCCTTGGCCTTCTTCTTCGCCACGGCGGTGAGCCCGACCGTGTCGAGGACCTCCGCCACCCTGTTCTTCGGGATGCCGTTGCTCTGGGCGAGGCAGAGCAGGTGGTTGTAGGCGCTGCGCCCGCCGTGCATGGCCTTGGCGTCGAGCAGGGCGCCGATGTACTTGAGCGGGTCCTTGAGACGGTCGTAGTGCTTGCCGTCGATCCGCACATCGCCCGCCGTCGGCCGGTCGAGCCCGAGCATCATCCGCATCGTGGTGGACTTGCCGGCGCCGTTCGGCCCGAGGAACCCGGTCACGATGCCGGGTCTGACGGTGAAGCTGAGGTTGTTGACCGCCACCTTCTCGCCGTAGCGCTTGGTCAGGCCCGAGAGCTCGATCATGCGGCCACGCTAAGACGCCGGTTGGACCACTGCCACCCGGGCGGGCAGACAGAGGCCGACGCCGCCGGCAACAACCGTGAACGCCGTCGTCCAGGCGAAGGTGTGGGCGAAGGCCGGGTCCGTGCCGCCCCCCCCGCGTTGCAGCAGGACGGCGAGGACGGCCGTGCCGAAGGAGCCGCCGAGCTGCTGGACGACACGCTGCCCCGCGTCTCTCGGTACGCCCCGCCGGGCGAGCGCGATTGCGCAACGAGAGCCGGGTACGCCAAGGGCCCGCACCCTCGGGGGAGACGGTGCGGGCCCTTGATCGCGCTACTGGTTACCGGGACTGCTGAGCCGGAACCCCACGGGAGATCGGCTCGTCGTCGGCCGGTGAACCGGCCGCGGCCACCGCGGCGCCCGTGAGCGTGGCGAGCATCTCGCGGACGTTCGTCAGCTGGGCGTTGATCGAGTCGCGGCGGTTGGTCAGCGCAGCGAGCTCGCGCTCGGATTCCGAACGGATGCGGTCGGCCTTGGCGTTGGCGTCGGCCACGATGTCCTCGGCCTGGCGCTGGGCCGTCTCCACCGTCTGGCGGGCGCGGCGCTCCGCGTCCGTGCGCAGCTTCTCGGCCTCCAGGCGCAGCTGCTCCGCGCGGTGCTCGATCTCGGCGAGGCGCTTCTCCGCCTTGGCCTGACGGGACGCCAGGTCGCGCTCGGACTGCTCGCGGCGCTTGGCGAGGTTCGTCTCGAAGTCGGCGGCGGCCTGCGCGGCCTTGGCGCGGGTCTCCTCGAAGAGGGCGTCCGCCTCCTCACGCTTCGACTGCGCGTCCTTCTGCGCCTCGGAGCGCAGCTGCGACGCGTCACTCTTGGCCTTCTCGACGATCCGGACGCCTTCGTCCTCGGCCTTGGCCTTGCGCTCCGCGGCGAACGATTCCGCGTCGTTACGGACCTGCTGCGCCGCCGACTCGGCGAGCTCGCGGTGCTGCTCGGCCGCGCGCCGGGCCTCCTCGCGCAGATCCTTGGCCTCCTCCTCGGCGAGGCGGAGGATCTTCTCGACACGCGCGCCGAGGCCGGCGTACGACGGCTCGGCGTCGCTCACCTGCGCCTGGGCGTTCTGCGTCTCGAGATGGAGCTCCTCGATGCGCTTTTCCAGAGCGGTGATGCGGGCGAGAGCGCTGTCACGGTCGGAGACGAGCTTGGAGATGCGTTCGTCCACCTGAGCGCGGTCGTACCCACGCCGCACAAGCTCGAAGCCGTAGGGGGAAGTGTCGCTCATGGGGTTCCTGTCAAATGAGACCGGTGAGGTGATAGGGGGAATCCTAGGGGCCGAAGCGGTGTGTCATCGAGCGGATACGTGTTTGATCTGGAGAATGACACCCCTTTTGAGTGGCTGCCCCTGGGACGGCTCACCCGAAACCAGGTCAAAGGCCCCAGACGGCACCGGTTTTGAGTCTGTCGATCAGCTGTCCGACTGGCCGTACGGCTAGCCGTCCGACGGCTTACCCGAACGAGGGGCTCCCACGGCCGCGCCCGCCTTGACGCCACCGTCCTTGCCCCCCGCGGGGGCCTCGAAGGACTCCAACGCCTCCAGGACGTCCTGGACACGGGAGATCTCGGCGTTGATGTCCTCGCGCCGGCGCACCAGGATCTCCAGCTCGCGCTTTCCTTCCTCGACCGTGCGCTTGGCCTCGCGGATCGCCTCGGCCTTGAGCTCCTCGGCCTCCCGGACGAGGGTGTTCTTCTTCTGCTCGGCCTCCTTGAGCAGCCCCTCGGCCTTCTTCACGGCGGCGATACGGACCTTGCCGGCCTCCGAATTGGCCTCCGAGACCAGCTCCTTGGCCTTCGCCTGCGCCTTGGCCAGCTGCTCCTCGGAAGCCTTGATGAGCGCGTCGCAGCGGTCGCCGGTGGACTTCATCGTCTCGGCGGACTCACGGCGGGCCCGCTCGTGCAGCGCCTCGATCTCGCCCGTGATCCGGTCGCGCAGCTCCTCGGCGCGCTCCCGGATCTGGGTGGCGTCCCGGCGGGCGCCGACGAGCAGCTCGTCCGCGTCCGTACGGGCCTTCTCCACTCGCGCGTTGCCCTCGACCGTCGCCTCGGACACCAGTCGGTCGGCCTCCGTGCGGGCCGCGCCGACCATGGTGTCGGCCTGTGCCTCCGCCTCGGCGGTGGTCTTGTGGGCCTGCTGCTGGGCCTCGGTGAGCAGCTTGTCGGCCTCGGCGGTGGTCTCCGTGATGAGGGTGTCGACCTGCTCGGCCACGTCCTGGCGGCGCTTGTTGGCGTCCTTGCGGGACTCGTCGAGGGTCCGCGCCGCCTCCTCTCGCGCCGCGTTGACCAGCCGCTCGGCCTCCGCCGCGGCCTCCGCCTTGACCCGCTCGGACTCGCCCCGGACGCGCTCGGCGTGCTGCTGGGCGGAGCCGACCGTCTCGGCGGCCGCGGCCCGCAGCCGCTCCGCGTCGCCGGTGGCGTCCGAGATCAGCTTCTCCGCCTTGGCGATCGCCTCGGCCCGCACCCGCTCGGCCTCGGCGACCGTGTCGGTGCGCAGCTTGTCGGTGTCGCGGACGGTGTCCGAGGTGAGTCGCTCGGCCTCGTTGCGTGCCTCGGTGATGAGGGTGTCGGCCTGGGTCGCCGCGTCCGACCGGATGCGGTTGGCGTCCTCGCGGGCGTCGGCCCGGGTGCGCGAGGCGGCCTGGTCGGCCTCGGCAAGGGCGTCCGAAGCCTCCGTACGCACCCGCTGGGCGTGCTCGGCGGTCTCCGAGCGCAGCCGCTCGGCCTCCTCGATCGCCTCCGAAACGGTGCGCTCGGCAAGCGACTTGGCGGCGTCCGTCTCCACGGAGGCCTCGCGCCGGATGCGGTTGGCGTCCTCGGTGGCCCGCTCGCGCTCGGAGTAGGCGTCGGCGCGGACCCGGTCCGCCTCCTCCTGCGCCTCGCGCCGGGTGCGGTCCGCCGCGTGCTCGGCGGCGCTGCGCAGACCGGTGATCTCCTCCTGGGCCTGCTCGTGCAGCCCGGACACGGAGTCCCGAACCTGCTGGGCGTGCTGCTCGGCGGCCGACACCATCTCGTTCGCCCGCCGGTCCGCCTCCTCGACCAGCCGCAGCGCCTCGGTCTGCGCCTCCTCGACGCGGTTGCGCGCGGAGGCCAGCAGTTCCTCGCTCTGCTCGCGGGCCCGCCGGCGCTCCTCGTCGGCCTCGCCGCGCGCGGCGCCCAGCAGCTCCTCGGCCTCGCGGCGGCGCCGGTTGGCCTCCTCCTGCGCGGCGGCCAGCGTCTCGGACGCCTCGGTGCCGAGCCGCTCGGCGGCGGCCTGTGCCTCGGCCCGTACACGATCGGCGGTGTCCTGCGCCTCCGACTTCAGCCGCTCGGCCTCCGCCGCCGCCTCGGACCGCAGACGTACGGCGATCGCCTCGCCCTCGGCACGGGACGCGGACGCGTCCGACGCGGCCTCGTTGCGCAGCCGTTCGGCCTCCGCCTCGGCCTGCTGCTGGAGCGTACGGATGCGCTCGGCGGCCTCGGAGCGCAGCCGGTCGCTCTCCTCGGCGGCCTCGCGGCGGATGCGGGACGCCTCCTCGCGGGCGTCCGTCAGCGCCTGCTCGGCGGCGGCGAGGCGCTCCTCGGCGTCCGTGTGCAGCCGCGTCAGCTCGTCGGCGGCCTCCACGCGGCGGGCCTCTATGGCCCGCTCGGTCTCCTCGTGCAGCTCCCGGGCGGCCCGCTCGGCGTCGGCCTTGATGCCCTCGGCCTGCTCGACGACCTCCTCGCGGTGCCGCTCGGCCTCCTGCCGGGTGCGCTGCAGGGTCTCCTCGGCCTGCCGGCGCAGCGTGGTCGCCCGCTCGATGGCCTCCGTACGGACCTTCTCACTGTCCGTGGTGGCCTTCTGGCGCAGCTCGTCCGCGTCCTGCTTGGCCTTCGCCAGCAGCTCCTCGGCGGTCTTGGCGGCCTCCTCGATCTGCTGGACGGCTTCCCTGCGGGCCTCCGCGCGGATCCTCTCGCCCTCGGCGACCGCCTCGGAGCGCAGCTGCTCGGCCTCGCCGCGCAGCCGGCGCGCCTCCTCCTGCAGCTCGACCGTCTTGGCGCGGTACTCCTTGGTGTCGTCCTTCGCCGAACCCTTGAGCTGCTCGGCGATGTCGTGCGCCTCGGCGCGCAGCCGGTCCGCCTCGGCCTCGGCCTCGCGGCGGATCCGCTCGGCCTCCTCGGCCGCCGCCTTGGTCGTGTTCTGCGCGTCCTCCTGCGCCCGGTTGAGGACGTCCTCGGCCGTCTTGGCCGCCTTGGACAGCTGGGTGGCGCTCTCCTCGGCGGTGATCGTGCGGGCCTTCTCGGAGGCCTCGGCGACGATCTTCTCGGCCTCGGCGCGCGCGTCCGCGACGACCTGCTCGGCGTCCGACTTGGTGGTCTCGGCCTCCTTGGTGGCCTCCTCGACCAACCGGGCGACCTGCTCCTTCGCCGTACGCGTGCGCTGCTCGTTGGCCGACTCGGCGCTGGCCAGGGCCTTCTCGGCGGCCGCCGTGGCCTCGGTGACGAGCTTGTCGGCCTCGGCCTGCGCCTTGCGCAGTGCCTCCTCGGCCTCGGCCATCCGCTGCTCGGCGCCCCGGCTCATCTCCTGCGCCTGGCGGCGGGCCGAATCCGACTCCGTGGCAGAGGAGCTGCGCAGCTGCTCGGCGTGGTCGGTGGCCTCCTGGGCCTGCGTGGACGCGGCGTTCAGCAGCCGCTCGGCGTCCGTGCGGGCCCTCAGCAGCAGCTGCTCGGCCTCCGCGCGGGCCTTCTCGGCGTCGGCCTCCAGCCGCTGCCGTGCCTCGCTCGCGACCCGCTCGGCCTCCGCACGCGCGGCGGCCATGGCCTGCTCGGCCTCGGCACGCGACTCCTCGAGCAGCCGACGGGCCTGCGACTCGCTGCGAGCGCGCAGCTGTTCGGCCCACGCCACGTTCTCGTTGACGTGCGACTCGACGGTCTGCCGGCGCTCGGCCAGCTCCTGGTCCAGCTGCTGACGGCGGGTGACCGCCTCTTGGTGCAGCTCCGCCTGGAGCCGGGCCGCGTTCTCCGCGTGCTCCTGGAGGATGCGCTGGGTCTGCGCCCGCGCCTGGCTGAGCTCGCGCTCGGCGTCCTGGCGCAGCTGGTCGGCCTGGATCTGCGCGTTCCGCAGCAACTGTTCGGCCTGATAGCCGAGGTCCCCGCCACCGACGTCGTAGGCGGGCCGGGACATGATGGTGCGGCGCGCCTCGTGCAGCTTGGCGCGCAGCACCTCGACCTGGTAGCCGAGGTCCTCGGCGTGCTGAATCGCCTTTTCCCGCTCGGTCTTCAGCCGATCCATCTCGGCCTCGAACCGAGAGAGGTGGTCGACGTCAGCCGCCGGCTCTCGCTCCTGGCGTTCGTAGCCCCGCACTGCGCGGTCCCATCCGTCCCCTGGTCGCAAGTCTGGCCAAACGAGCTCCGTCCGTCCGCCGAACGGAACCCCCGGGGAATGGTGTCAGATCAATGGCGGAGCACGGGCTGCTGCCCCGACGCTCGCCCCCCGAAACCGGGCCCCGGCATGCGGCCACCCCCCTTTCCGGGAGCGACCGCCCCCAACCCTACCGGCCCATATGTACGAGGGTCAGTGCTCAGGTGACTCAACAGGCGCCGAAGTGACCAGTTCTGTCAGTACGCCGTGGCAATCCTTGGGGTGAAGGAAGGTGATCCGTGACCCCATGGAGCCGCGTCGCGGCTCTTCGTACAGAACGCGTACGCCCTTGTCGCGGATGTCCGCGGCCTCCCCGTCGACATCTGCCGTACCGAAAGCGATGTGGTGGACGCCCTCGCCGTTCTTGTCGAGCCACTTCGCGACCGTGGAGTCCGGCCGGGTCGGCTCCAGAAGCTGCAGGTAGGAGGCTCCGCCGTCGGAGGTATCGTTGATCTTGAGCATCGCCTCGCGGACGCCCTGCTCCTCGTTGACCTCGGAGTGGAACACCTCGAAGCCGTACGTGGCCCGATAGAACTCGACGGTCTTGTCGAGATCGAAACAGGCGATTCCGATGTGGTCGATTCGCGTCAGCATGTTTGTCAGTGCAGCGCGCTTCGGATGGTTACGCAACGTGCCAGCGATCACACCGACCGCCGGGTGACGGCACGGAGTGCCACTCAGTACATTCGAAGTAAACCCTCGTTCACTCCTCGGCAGTGCAGCCGGAAGGGGATCGCAGCTCATGTCTGGATCGAACAGCACGACCTCGGTGATCGTCGCGGGGGCGCGTACGCCCATGGGACGGCTGCTGGGCTCCCTCAAGTCCTTCTCCGGAGCCGACCTCGGCGGCTTCGCGATCAAGGCCGCCCTCGACCGTGCGGGGATCGGTGGCGACCAGGTGCAGTACGTGATCATGGGCCAGGTGCTCCAGGCCGGGGCAGGGCAGATCCCGGCGCGCCAGGCCGCAGTGAAGGCCGGCATCCCGATGAACGTCCCGGCGCTCACCATCAACAAGGTGTGCCTGTCCGGCCTCGACGCCATCGCCCTCGCCGACCAGCTCATCCGCGCCGGCGAGTTCGACGTGATCGTCGCCGGCGGCCAGGAGTCCATGACCAACGCCCCCCACCTGCTCCCGAAGTCCCGCGAGGGCTTCAAGTACGGCGCCATCGAGATGCTCGACGCCATGGCCCACGACGGCCTGACCGACGCCTTCGAGAACATCGCCATGGGCGAGTCCACGGAGAAGCACAACACCCGCCTCGGCATCGCCCGCCCCGAGCAGGACGAGATCGCCGCGCTCAGCCACCAGCGGGCGGCCGCCGCGCAGAAGAACGGCGTCTTCGAGGCCGAGATCACCCCGGTCGAGATCCCGCAGCGCAAGGGCGAGCCGGTCGTCTTCAGCAAGGACGAGGGCATCCGCGGCGACACCACGGCCGAGTCCCTCGGCAAGCTCCGCCCGGCGTTCACCCGCGACGGCACCATCACGGCGGGTACGAGCTCCCAGATCTCGGACGGTGCGGCGGCCGTGGTCGTGATGAGCAAGGCCAAGGCGCAGGAGCTGGGTCTGGAGTGGATCGCCGAGATCGGCGCCCACGGCAATGTGGCGGGACCGGACAACAGCCTCCAGTCCCAGCCGTCCAACGCGATCCTGCACGCCCTGAAGAAGGAGGGCCTGGAGGTCGAGGACCTGGACCTGATCGAGATCAACGAGGCCTTCGCCGCGGTCGCCGTCCAGTCAATCAAGGACCTCGGGGTGTCCACGGAAAGGGTGAACGTCAACGGCGGCGCCATCGCCCTGGGCCACCCGATCGGCATGTCCGGCGCCCGACTCGTCCTGCACCTGGCCCTGGAGCTCAAGCGCCGGGGCGGCGGTGTGGGCGCGGCCGCGCTGTGCGGCGGCGGCGGTCAGGGTGACGCGCTGATCGTCCGGGTACCCAAGGCCTGAGTTCTCTCGTACGCCGATCTCTGAACGGAGCTGTGATGCAGGACGTCCCCACGCTCGTCGCCCAGGCGAGGGAAGGCCGGCCGCGGGCCGTGGCCCGGCTGATCTCCCTGGTGGAGGGGGCGTCCCCGCAGCTCCGGGAGGTCATGGAGACGCTGGCCCCACTGACGGGCAACGCGTACGTGGTCGGCCTCACGGGCTCGCCGGGCGTCGGCAAGTCGACGTCCACCTCCGCGCTCGTCACGGCGTACCGCAAGCAGGGCAGGCGGGTCGGCGTCCTGGCCGTCGACCCGTCGTCCCCGTTCTCGGGCGGCGCCCTCCTCGGCGACCGGGTGCGCATGTCGGAGCACGCCTCCGACCCCGGCGTCTACATCCGCTCCATGGCCACCCGCGGCCATCTGGGCGGCCTCGCCTGGGCCGCCCCGCAGGCGATCCGCGTCCTGGACGCGGCGGGCTGCGACGTGATCCTGGTGGAGACGGTCGGGGTCGGCCAGTCGGAGGTCGAGATCGCCTCCCAGGCGGACACCTCGGTGGTCCTCCTGGCCCCCGGGATGGGCGACGGCATCCAGGCGGCGAAGGCCGGAATCCTGGAGATCGGTGACGTCTACGTCGTCAACAAGGCCGACCGTGACGGCGCCGACGCCACCGCCCGCGAGCTGAACCACATGCTCGGCCTCGGCGAGTCCCGCGGCCCCGGCGACTGGCGCCCGCCGATCGTCAAGACGGTCGCCGCGCGCGCGGAGGGCATCGACGAGGTGGTCGAAGCCCTGGAGAAGCACCGCGCGTGGATGGAGGAACACGGCGTCCTGACCGAGCGCCGACTCGCCCGCGCCTCCCGCGAGGTCGAGACCATCGCCGTGACGACCCTGCGCGAACGCATCGGTGACCTGCACGGCGACCGGCGGCTGAGCGCGCTGGCGGAACGGATCGTGGGCGGGGAACTGGACCCGTACCGCGCGGCGGACGAGCTGGTGGCGGGGCTGACACAGGGCTGACGGCGGGCTCTTCGCTGTTCAACTCCCCTCGGCCACTGTTACGTTGACCGACATGTACCTCCTCTTGGCATAGGGCACGCCCGGCCCGCGCACGGCACACGGTGACCGACCGCAGCCGGCGCGCGGCGATCAGGCGTCCCCTGTCCGCCTCGAGTCGAGGAACCGAACTCCCATGTCTTCCACACCGGTTGGACGGCCGTCGTACGCTGCCGTCCTGCATATCCCGTACGCCCGCCGCACGTTCGCGGCCGCCCTGCTCGGCAGGCTGTCCTACGGGATCGTCCCGCTGTCCGTGATGCTCGCCGTGACCCGCGCCTGCGGGTCCTACGCGGTGGCGGGCACCGCCATGGCGCTGTTCAGCGGAACCAGCGTCTTCCTGTCGCCCGCGAGGGCGTCCCTGATCGACCGCTACGGGCCGCGCCGCGCGCTGGTGCCGATGTCCGCGCTCTACGCCGCCCTGCTGGGGCTGCTGACGGCACTGGTCTGGCGCCCCGGCGCCGCCTCCCCGCTGCTCGTGGGAGCGGTGACCGCGGCGGCGGGCGCGTGCACGCCACCACTGGGTCCGACGATGCGGGCGGTGTGGGGCCGACTTGCCCCCGACCGGGCGCTGTTGCAGCGGGCGTACAGCCTCGACGGCGTCGCCGAGGAACTGCTGTTCGTCTCGGGGCCGTTGATCGTCGGGCTGGTGGTGGGGTTCGCACCACCGACGGTCGGGATCGTCGCCGGGACGGCCTTGATGGTGACCGGGGTCGGGTCGTTCGTCAGGTCACCGGCGGTGCGGCACATCCGACCGTCCGAACCGGAAGGCCGGCGGAGCGGAACCGATCGGGGTGTCCTACGGGCTCTTCTCGCCGGGTGGGGTGCTGTGCGGGGAGGGTTTACCGGGTGGGGTGCTGTGGGGCGGCCGCTCGCCGGGCGCGGCGCTCTGCGAGGACGGCTTGCCGGGCGGGGCACCCTGCGGCGGCCGCTGGCTGGATGGGGTGCTGTGCGGGGAGGGTTTACCGGGCCGGGCGCTGTGGGGCGGCCGCTGACTGGGCGCGGCGCTCTGCGAGGACGGTTCGCCGGGCGGGGTGCTGCGCGGGAACCGCTGAGCGGAGTCTCCGCCGGGCGGGGCGCTTGGCGCGGAGGCCGTCCCCGGCGTACGGGCGTGCGGGCGGGCGCTGCGCGGAACGTGCTGTGGGGCATCCTTCAGCCCGTCGTGGCCTCCGCCGGCGTGGGTCTCGCCCTCGGCGTCGTCGACCTGGTCGTCGTGGCCTTCGCCGAGCAGCGGCACTACGGCGACGACGCCGTGGCCTGGACGCTGGCCGCGCTGTCGGCCGGGAGTGCGGTCGGGGGCCTGCTCAACGGGGCCGTCGCCTGGCGTGTCCCGGCCCGGGCGCGGCTGGCCCTGACGCTCGCGGGCCTCGGCCTGGCGCTGGTCGGCGCCGGGCTCGCCTCCGGGCTCGGCACACTCGCCGTCGCTCTCGCGTGCGCCGGATTCTTCGTCGCGCCGGCCCTGACCACCGCCTACCTGATCGCCGACGAGACGGCCGCCCCCGAGGCCCGCGTCCGGGCCGGCGCCTGGGTCAACACGGGCGTGAACGCGGGCAGTACGGCGGGCGCGGCCGCAGCCGGCCTCATGGTGGGCGGCGTCCCGACGGCCCTGTGCTTCGCGGCGGCGGGCACGGCGGCCCTGCTGACGGCGGCGGCCGTGGGCGGAGGCGGCCGCGCCGGGCTCCGCCCAAAGGCAGGCCACGGGCACGCCCTCGAGCGAAGTTCTCCCGACACCGACTCTGGGGACGCCTTCGACCGGAGCGCCCGTTTCGCGGGTTCTGGGGATGCCTTCGACCGGAGCGCCTGTGACGCGGATTCTGGGGACGCCCGCAACCGGAGCGCCCGTTTCGCAGGCTCTGGGGACATCCGGGAGCGGAGGGCCCCTGGCACCGGTTCTGGGGACGCCTCCGAGCGGAGCGTCTGTGTCGCGGGTTCTGGGGATGCCGCTGACCGGAGCGGCCGTTTCGCAGGCCCGGGGGACATCCGGGAGCGGAGGGCCCCTGGCACCGGTTCTGGGGATGCCTCCGAGCGGAGCGTACGTGAGGTGTCGGATCGGGGCGGTGAGGAAGCCTTCCCCGCTTCCTAATGCTGTTGTCAAGCCGTCGGAGTGCGACGCGTGTGCGAGGTGAGTACGGGGTCATGTGTTCACGTGGTGTCCTCGGCTCCGGCCATGTCGTACTCGTCGATGTCGAGCTCGGCGCCGGTGGAGTTGAGGAAGTCCAGGACCTTGCGGTCCAGGTGCCAGCCGAAGAGGTTGGGGGCGTCCGCTGCGCCTGGCTGGCCTTGGTCGGTCTCGTTGAAGTAGCGCACGATTTGAAGCACTGCTCCGCCGCCGGTGCGGGCCAGATGCCTGGTGAGGTCGCAGATGCGGTCTGTGTGGGGCTGGAGTCTGTCGAGAATGCGGGTGATCTGCTCGTCGACGCGCAGACCCGGCTCCCTGCAGGCAACCATCCACGAGTGGTCGACCGGAACCACCGTCGGCTCGGTGAACCGGCTTCCGCGAACAGTCACCTCGTCAGGAGTGATGCCCAGCTGGGAGGTCATGTCGTCTGCCGAGGTGTGCCGGCTGAACAGTGCGAAGTAGGCGTACTGGCGAAGTGGCATCCCGTGGAGGATAGCCGCGCGAGAAGTGGGCCGACTGTGATTATGCGTGCCCGGCAGTCAGACAGCCTCGGTGACCGGAGGTGTGACCTGGTAGCACCGTCGGTCACGGATCAGGGCCCAGATGACGTTGACGCGTCGGCGGGCGAGCGCGAGCACGGCCTGGACGTGCTTCTTGCCTTCGGTGCGTTTGCGGTCGTAGAACTTCCGCGAGTTCAGGTCGTAACGGACGCTGACCAGCGCGGAGGTGTAGAAGACCCGCTGGAGTCTGCGGTGGTAGGTGACCGGCCGGTGGAGGTTGCCGCTGACCTTGCCCGAGTCGCGGGGCGCGGGGGCGACGCCGGCGAAGGCCGCCAGCGCGTCCGGGGAGTCGAACTCGTCCAGGCCGCCGCCGACAGCGGCCAGGAACTCCGCGCCGAGCACGGTGCCCATGCCCGGGACGCTCAGGACGATTTCGGCGAGCTCGTGCTCGTGAAACCGGCCCTCGATGAGCTTGTCCACCTCGGAGATCTGCTCGTTGAGGGCCATCACCTCCCCGGCCAGGGTGTGGACCAGCTTCGCGATGGTCTTCTCCCCGGGGATCGCGGTGTGCTGCCGCTCGGCCGCCTCGACGGCCGCGACGGCCAGAGCTCCGGCATTGCGGACCTTGCGGTTGGCCAGCCACGTCGTCAGCCGGGTGATCCCGGCGCGCCGGATCGCGGCTGGGGTCTGGTAGCCCGTCAGCAGCCTGAGCGGGCCGGTGTTGGTCACGTCCAGGGCCCGTTCCAGGGCCGGGAACATGCTCAGCAGTGTGCCGCGCAGGCGGTTGACCACACGGGTGCGGTCCGCAACCAGGTCGGCCCGGCGTCCGGTCAGCAGCTTGAGCTCGATGGCGGCTTCGTCGCCGGGGCGGATGGGCCGCAGGTCGCGGCGCATCCTCGCCTGGTCGGCGATCACGAAGGCGTCGCGGGCGTCGGTCTTGCCCTCGCCGCGGTAGCCGTCGGCCGCCCGGTTCACCAGCCGGCCGGGGATGTAGAGGACCTCCTGGCCGTGGTTGACCAGCAGCGCCAGCAGGAGCGCGGGCTCGCCGCCGGTCATGTCGATCGCCCAGGTGACCTCGCGGCCATCGGCCAGATCCAGGACGTCACCGATCAGCTTCAGCAACTCGGGCTCGTCGTTGGCGACCCGCCGCGACAGCAGCGTCTTGCCCTCGGCATCCAGGGCGAGGCTGTGATGGTGGCCCTTGCCGCTGTCGATCCCCGCCCATATCCGGCTCATCGTGCTCCTGACGTACGTGTTTGCTCTGTTCGTGCCACGGACGACCTCGCCGGCATTGCTCTACGCAGCGACTTGTTCGCACTTCCTAATCGGCGGCCGAGTCGTCGTGGGGTGCCGGGCGGCGAAGCAAGGAAAGCCACGAGACGGCAGCCGCCTGATAGCCACACCCAGCACCCCTGGGCGACCCAACCCTACGAATGGCTCGATCAACCCGATCAAGACGGTAGAGCCGCCTGACCGTCGCAGCCGGGACGGCGGTGGCGCCGGTCTGGGCCTCGCCATCGCCCGGGACGTCGCCGCATGCCACGGCGGCACGCTCACGGCCGCAACGCGCCGACAGGCGGAGCCCTGTTCGAGCTCCGCCTGCCGATCGCCGCGTCGGGTGGTCAGTCGATGGTCAGGGACGCCCCCGCTGCCCGCGCAGGTGCTGTGCGACGGGCTTGAGCGCCTTGTCGAGTTCCGACAGGGACTCGGGGGCCAGGAGATCGATGAAGTGCCTCCGCACAGACGCCACATGATGCGGCGCGACCTTCTTCATCGTCTCCATGCCGTGCTCGGTCAGGACCGCGTAGAGCCCGCGCCGGTCGGACTCGCAGTTCTCGCGGCGGACCAGGTTCGCGTTCTCCATGCGGGTGATCTGGTGGGAGAGGCGGCTCTTGGACTGGAGGGTGGCGGACGCGAGGTCGCTCATCCGCATCCGTACATCCTCCGACTCGGAGAGATTCACCAGGATCTCGTAGTCGTTCATTGTCAGGCCGAACGGCTGCAGGTCCTTTTCGAGCTGGTACGTCAACAGCCTGTTGACCTCCAGGTGGGTGCGCCAGGCGCACTGCTCCGCATCGGTCAGCCAGGGCGTGGCCGTCTCGGTCTCCATGAATGAAGTCTACCTAAGAGGTTGAAAAGCGAACTAGTGAGGGTTTTCGCGTGACGGCGCGCACACGTTCGACGTCACACTCCGCAGACTACCGCTCACAGCCCGAAGCGACGCTGGAGGTCCCCCAGCTGTCCGGGAAGGCGCGGTACGCCTGCTTGCTGTGAGGGGCCTGTGGGCACCCCACCGCCACCGGGCACGCCCGGCTCGTGAGGAACCGCCCCCGTGGCCTGCTCGGCCATGAGGGTCTCGGACGACTGGAGCAGGACCGTGCCCGCCCCGACGAACTCGAACTGGTGCTCCTCCCCGGAGGCTCCGCCGAGGCCCGTCATCGCACGTAGACCGCCCATGAGGCCCGTCATGTAGCCGTGGTCGTAGTGATGACACGGCGACGGGCAGTCGGCCCACCCGACGAGCGCCTGCGGATCCACCCGGATCGGGGGTTCCATGAACACCACCGGACCGTTAGATGCGGCCACGAACTTTCCGGTTCCGATCAGTGTCAGAAAACCCGGCACGATCGACTGCTTGAGCGCGAGACTTGGCTGAAAAGCGAGCAGATTGCCGGAGCGAATGGTCAGGTTGCCGTCTTCGAGGTCGTACGAGTTCACATCGAAGGCCCGGTCGGCGAGGAGCATCTTGCCCGAGCCCTCGGCCACGACCCAGTCGCTCGCGTGCAGTGGCGAATGAAAGGACGTACGGACAAGTCGGTCGAGTCGGCCGTGTCCGATCCCGTTGAACTCCATCGCCCCGTAGTAGGCGATCATCTTCCCCTTCTGCAGGAACCACTGGCTCCCCTTGAGCTCGACGCAGAAGGTGTACTTGTTCACGTTGTCGTCGACCGGCAGTGTCATGGGGTCGTAGACCGTCGGCCCGGCGCCCGCAGCCCCGTACATGCTCACAGCTTCTCCTCCGAGGCCTGGACGTACACCGCACCGCTCCCGCTGAGCTCCAGCTGGAAGGCCTCGCCGGAGCCGCGCCCCACCATGTCCCGCCAGCCGAGCGCGGTGGACAGCTTGTTCCGCACATCCCCGTGGTGGGCGACATAGGCCTGCGGATCGACATGCACGGCCCGCCCCGGAGTGATCGGCAGCTCGAAAACGCCGCCGTGTGCCATGACGGCCACCGACCCGTGCCCCTTCAGGGTGGTGGTGAACAGCCCCTGCCCGGTGACCTGCCCCCGGACCATGCCCATCACCCCGCCCTGCGAGCCCATGAACATCGTCCCCTGCTGAAGGGTGCCCTCGAAGGCCAGCAGCCGGTCCGCCTCCACGTACAAGGTGTCCCCGGTGAGGTTGATGATCTGCACGTGATGCCCGCCGTGCCCGAACAGCACGGTCCCGCTGCCCTCGACGCTCATCAGGGGAGTCGCCTCATTGGCGACCCGGCGCCCGATCATCGACATGATCCCGCCCTGCCCGCCCTGCATATTGGGCGTGAAGGACACCTCGCCCTTGTAGGCGAGCATCGCACCGCGCTGACTGAACAACCGCTGCCCGGGCATCACGGTCGCCTCGACCATCTTGGAGTTGATCTCACGGAAGGCCATGTCACACATCCCCCGCGATGGTGTTCCGCTCGCTCGGTTGTACGTACACCAGCCCGTCCCCCTCGAACCGGATCTGGAAGGCCTCGCCCCCGCCCTCCCCGAAGAAGGTGCGAAACGTCACACCGGACTGAAACGACTGCCGCAGATTCCCCTGATGGGCGATGTAAGCCCCCGGATCGACGATCAACGGATACTGCGCACTCACCCGCAGCACGACCGCCGGCCCGTCCGACATGATCGCGGCCTGTCCATGCCCCTCCACGGTGGTCGTGAACAGCCCGTTCCCCTGCGAGGCCCCACGCAGCCCGGTGAAGGTGGTGCCCGTCCGCAACCCGGCGTCGGTCGCGAGCAGGTTGCTGGACTCCACGAACAGCTTGTCCCCCTGGAGGGCGACGAGATTGATCTCCGACGCACGATCGGCGAACCAGCAGGTCCCCTGTCCTCTCACCTCCATCACGGTCATCTGCTCACCGGTGAGGCGCCGCGTCACCATCCCGCGCAGCCCCTCGCCACCCCCGCTGAGCTTCTTGAACGCCATCTGACCGTCGTACGCGACCATCGAGCCGTTCTTCGCCTTCACGGCGTCCCCGGTCATGTCGACGGCGAGCACCTTGCTGCCTTGAAGTCGGAACATCGCCACGCTGTGAAGGTAGCCGCCGGACCGGTGATCGAACAGAACCCACGGGTGGAGAGGGACCCTGAGCACACCCTTAGGGAAACCGTTTGTCACAATGGGCGAACGCTTGTGCTTCCGTTCACAAAGAGCGACCTGTCTCCCACCGAAGGTGACCCGTGGACATCAAGACCGCCACCGCCCTCCGACGCCTGCGCCTCGTCTCGGCCCCCGAGGCCGTCTCGTTCCTGCTCCTGCTGGTCTGCTCGGTCCTCAAGCGGACCACGCCCTTCAACGGGGTGCCGGTGATGGGCATGGTCCACGGCGTGCTGTTCATCCTCTACGTGATCTTCTGGGCGGACGCCTGGAACCGCACCAAGTGGTCCCTGAAGACCGCGGCCCTCTTCTTCGTTCTCTCGGTCCTCCCGACCGGCGGCTTCTTCGCCGAGCGCAAGCTCAAGCGCGCCGCCGAGGACGAGGTCATCGCGGCCCGGGCCCGCAGGGAAGGGGTGGTGAGCGCATGATCGTCGCCTTCTCCGTGACCCCGCTCGGGGTCGGCGAGGACGTGGGCGAGTACGTCGCCCACGCCGTCCGCGTGGTCCGCGAGTCGGGCCTGCCCCACCGCACCGACGCGATGTTCACGTCCATCGAGGGCGAGTGGGACGAGGTCATGGACGTCGTCAGGCGCGCGGTGGCCGCCGTGGAGGAAAGAGCACCCCGCGTCTCCCTGGTCCTCAAGGCGGACATCCGCCCCGGCGTGACCGACGGCCTCACCTCCAAGGTGGAGACGATCGAGCGACATCTCGCCGGCTAGCAGCGCCCCCGAGCAGAACCCCGACCCACCCGGGCCGGGGTTTTCTCGTACCCGCCCTTTGAGCGATCGCTCAAAAACCCGTATCCTCATGTCCACGACCTTTGAGCATGCGCTCAAAAACCGGCTGACCTGGGGGAATCGCATGGCCCGCACAGGGCTCTACATTGAGGCGCGCATCCAAGCGCACCTCGACGACCTCTGGACCCACACCCAGAACCCCTCCCAACACCAGCGTTGGGACCTCCGCTTCACCGAGATCGCCTACCTCCCGCGCGTAGAGGGAAGGCCACAACACTTCCGCTACGCCACGCGCGTGCTGCCCTTCCTCAAGATCGCCGGCACCGGCATCTCGGCAGGCGAACGGGAACGCCCGGACGGCACCCGCACCTCGGCCCTCCGCTTCTCCTCCCCGCACCCGCTCTCACTCCTGGCCGAGGGCAGCGGCTACTGGCGCTACATCCCCGACGGGGACGGCGTCCGCTTCCTCACCGGTTACGACTACCAACCCCGCTGGGGCGCGTTCGGAAGGATCACGGACCGCCTCCTCCTCCGCCCTCTCATGGGCTGGGCGACAGCCTGGTCCTTCGACCGCCTCCGCCTCTGGCTGGAGCACGGCATCAGCCCCGAGCGAGCACGGCGCAACTGGCTCACCGAACTCCTCCTACGGGCCCTCGCCACCACCCTCGCCTGCACGGCCTTCGGCTACGGCAGCCTGCTGCACCTCACCGCCCCACTGTCCCCGCTCCTCTTCTACGCCATACCGCCCCTGGCACTGGTAGCCCTTTCGCTGGCCCTCTTCGCACCCCCACTGCCCACCACCCCGGCCGCCCGCCGCTGCCTGCGCACGCCACCCCGGCGCACACGCGCTCCCCGACTCCTCCGCACCCTGGAGAGCCACCGATGACGACGACATCGATCTTCCGCACCGTCATGGGCGCCGACTTCGACAAGCTCCACCCCCAGCTCCAGCGCCGCTTCTCGGTCGGCCTGGCGAGCGGCGAGGCATGCACCGGCCGGGGCGTGATGGACCGGATCTGGCACGGCGGACCCTGGGTGAAGCCCTTCCTGGCCCTGGGCGGCACGCGCAACATCCTCGTCCCCAGACCCGGCCGCAAGGTCCCCTTCGTGATCGAGAACGTCCCGTACACGGACACCTTCGGCCGTGAGACGGTGACGTTCGTGCGCACCTTCGCCCTCCCCGGCCGCCCCCGCCGCTTCGACGCCCAGATGGTCATGAGCCCCAAGGGCGACCGCATCCTCGACTACCTGGGCACCCACCAACACCTCGCCACCGACCTCCACTTCCAGGCCGAGCCCGACGGCTCCCTCCTCATCCGCTCCGGCGAACACCGGTTCCGTGAGGGGGTGGTGGACGTGCGCGTGCCGGAGCTGATCGGCGCGAACGCCGAGGTCCGGGAGTCGTACGACGACACGGCCGGCCGCTTCCGCATCCGGGTCCGCGTGGTCAACAGGTACTTCGGGCCGCTCTTCGGCTATGAGGGCTCCTTCACGGCGACGTACACGGACATCCGCACCTGTGGCGTACGGCGCGGACTCCGGCCCGTGCGCGAGGAGCTGCGCGCGTGAGCGCAGAAACCGCCAAGTCCCAGGAGACGAAGACCAAACTCCTCCAGGGAGCGCTCAGGACGCTCACCGAGCAGGGCATCGCGAAAGCGTCGGCCCGCTCGATCGCGACGACGGCCGGCGTCAACCAGGCCCTGGTCTTCTATCACTTCGGTTCGGTCGACGAACTCCTCGCGGCGGCCTGCCGACACGGCACCGAGCAGCGAGTCGACCGGTACCGCGACCGACTCGACCGGATCGCCTCCCTCGGCGAACTCCTCGCCTTCGGCCGGGAGATGCACGAGGAGGAGAAGGCGGCCGGACATGTGGCGGTCCTCGGCCAGCTGCTGGCCGGCGCGCAGACACACGCCCCCCTCGCCCCGGCGACGGCGGCCGGCCTCGACCTCTGGATCGCCGAGATCGAGAAGGTCCTGACCCGCGTCCTGGCCCAGACCCCCTTCGGGGAGTTCGCCGACCCTGTGGGGCTGTCCCGGGCCGTGGCGGCGTCGTTCGTCGGCATCGAACTGTACGAGGGTGTCGATCCGGCGGGGGCGTACGCGGCCCTGGACGCGCTGGAGCAGTTGGGTGCCCTGATGGCGGCGCTGGAGGACCTCGGGCCGGTGGCCCAGCGGGCGGTTCGCCATCATCTGCGTCGTCGGCGGTGAGGGGTGGTTGTGCGCGGGAGGTTGTAGGGCGGGTGCGGGTGTGTGGGGGCTGGTCGCGCAGTTCCCCGCGCCCCTTGGGGCGTGCAGCGGGCCTGCGCCGCGTTGAGCCGTCCGGCACTCGGATCACAGTGCGGCGCCGTCGTGGCTGGTCGCGCAGTTCCCCGCCCCCCTGGCGGCGTGCGGGGGGCCTGCGCCGGGATGGGCCGTCAGTGGCCCGTGGATCACAGTGCGGCGCCGTCGTGGCTGGTCGCGCAGTTCCCCGCGCCCCCTGGCGGCGTGCGGGGGGCCTGCGCCGGGATGGGCCGTCAGTGGCCCGTGGATCACAGTGCGGCGCCGTCGTGGCCGGTCGCGCAGTTCCCCGCGCCCCCTGGCGGCGTGCAGGTAGTCGGCGTTTGCGATGTGGCCGTCAGTCGCCCGCGGCGAGAAGCCGGGACGGCCGTGGGCGGGTGCAGCCGCGTACGGCGGGAAGGGGACGGGGCGGGGGGTGTCCGC
>NZ_JBSFHA010000028.1:0-113609 GCF_053596855.1 Streptomyces sp. NPDC001617 | reverse complement strand
CGCAGGGGAAGGTGATCACCACGCGCTGGCCCGACCCGGCCGACGCGGGCATCAACCTCGGTTTCCCCAGCCACTCCTGACGCTTCGTCAGTCTCCTTCGGAGGGAGGTCCGTCCATGGCGAAGACCCGTGGCACGACCCGTGCCACGAATGCCCCCACGCTCGACTCCCTGGACTTCGCCCTGGACCGGGGCAGCCCGGTGCCGCTGTACTACCAGCTCGCCCAGCAGCTGGAGGCGGCGATCGAACACGGGGTCCTCGCCCCGGGAAACCTCCTGGGCAACGAGATCGACCTGTCCGTGCGCCTGGGCCTGTCCCGGCCCACCGTCCGCCAGGCCATCCAGTCCCTCGTCGACAAGGGGCTGCTGGTCCGGCGGCGCGGGGTGGGCACGCAGGTGGTGCACAGCCAGGTCAAGCGTCCGCTGGAGCTGAGCAGTCTCTACGACGACCTGGAGGCGGCCGGGCAGGGGCCGACGACGCAGGTGGTGCGGAACGAGCGCGTCCCGGCGTCCGCCGACGTCGCGGCCGCCCTCGGCATCGCGGAGGGCAGCGAGGTCACGCTCCTGGAACGGCTGCGCAGCACCCACGGCCAGCCCGTGGCCGTCCTGTGCAACTACCTGCCGGCGGGCCTGCTCGAGCTGGACACCGGGCGACTGGAGTCGACCGGCCTGTACCGGATGATGCGCGCCGCGGGCATCACCCTGCACAGCGCCCACCAGACCATCGGCGCCCGCTCGGCGACCGGCGAGGAGGCGGCACGCCTGGAGGAGAAGGAGGGCGCCGCACTGCTGACGATGCAGCGCACGGCGTACGACGACACGGGGCGGCCGGTCGAGTACGGGACGCATATCTACCGGGCGTCGCGGTATGCGTTCGACTTTCAGTTGCTGGTCAGGGCATGACCGCGCGGGCTGCGCAGGAATCCGGGTCCGGAGTGCCGGCACCCTGCCTGCTTGACTGACCGGAACCAGGGGCCCATAGTCGTACACATACGTCGTAAACGTACGATGTTCGTGAGGGGCCCGGGCCCATGAGCGCTCCGTCCACAGTCCTGGTCACCGGTGGAGCAGGCTTCATCGGCAGCCACGCGTGTGTCGAACTGCTCGACCACGGCTACGAGGTGATCGTGGTCGACAACTACTCCAACAGCTCACCGCAGGCCTTCGCCCGTGTGGAACGCATCGCCGGCCGTTTCGTCGGCGCCGTCTACGAGCTGGACATCCGTGACTGCCAGGCCCTGTCGGCCGTCTTCGAACGGCACACGGTGGACGCGGTCATGCACTTCGCGGCGACCAAGTCCGTGCATCGATCGATGCGCCTGCCCGTCGAGTACTACGACGTCAACGTCGGCGGCACGACGTCCCTGCTGCGGACCATGCACCAGCACGGAGTGCACCAGCTGGTGTTCTCCTCGTCCTGCTCCGTGTACGGCGAGGCCGGCCGCGGACGGCTCGACGAGTCCACACCCGCCCGGCCCATCAGTCCCTATGCCGCCTCCAAGTGGATCTGCGAGCAGATCCTCGCCGACGTCTGCCGCCGCCGTCCCGAGTACACCGTGCTGTGCCTGCGGTACTGCAACCCGGCAGGCGCCCACCCCAGCGGACTGCTGGGCGAGGACCCGCAGGACGCACCCGACAACCTGATGCCGAATCTCGCGCAGGTGGCCGTCGGCCTGCAGGAACGGCTCTCCGTGTACGGCGGCGACTACCCCACCGCCGACGGAACCGCGATCCGCGACTACGTCCACGTCCTGGATGCCGTCGAGGCGCACCGCATCGCGCTCGACCGCCTCGCCGACACCTCGGGCATGCACGTGTACAACATCGGTCTCGGCCACGGCAGTTCCGTCCTGGACGTCGTCGCCGCGTTCTCCAAGGCCTGTGGCAGACAGATTCCGTACGAGATCGTGCCGCGCCGCCCCGGCGACGTGCCCGAACTCGTCACCGACGCCACCGCCGTGAAGCGCGCCTGGGGCTGGCGCCCCCTGCGGGACCTCGACGACATGTGCCGGGACGCCTGGCGGTTTCAGCGGCACAATCCCCACGGCTACGCGGGCTCACCCCGGCGGCCCAGGACGAAGCGCTGACCGGTCCGCCGACCGGAGCCGAGGTGCAGCCGGACGCCTCCCGTGCCTACCATCGACGCAGAGGGCCCAGGTCGACGCATTTTTCGCGGCCCGGCCTCCTCCGACCCGGGGAGGGCGTTTTGCGACTGCACCTGGCCCACCGGTTGATGGCTGTCTACATCGCGCTGGCCGCAGTCGTGTCCTGTCTCTACCTGACCATTCCGAGCCTGCGCACGCCGATGTGGGCCGTCATCGGTCTGGCGGGCTCCGCGGCCATTCTCACCGGTGTCCACGTCAACCGGCCGACGCACCGATGGCCCTGGCTGATGCTCGCAGTCGGATTGCTGGCCGTCTCGGCGGGCGACACCTTGGACAACGTTCAGGAGCAGTACTTCCGGGCCGCCCCTTCGTTCCCCTCGCCGGTGGACGCGTGTCACCTCGCCGCATATCCCCTCCTCGCGGCGGGGCTGTTCGGCCTCGTCCGGTACCGCTGGGCGAACCGGGACCTGCCCAGCCTGCTGGACGCCATGATCATCACCGCCGGGCTCGCGCTTCCGGTCTGGATCTATCTGGTGCAGCCGCTCGCCACGCTGGAGGGCCTGACCTGGGAGGAGCACGCGATCAGGCTCGCCTATCCCTTGGGCGACATCCTGGTGCTGGCGATGCTGGTCCGGCTGCTCGCCCCCGGTCGCGTCTCCGGCCCCGAACGCTCCGTACAGCTGCTCATCCTGGGCACGGTCACGCTGCTCGCCTTCGACATCGCCTACGGGACCCTTCAGCTCGACGGGACATGGCAGGCCGGCTGGCTGCTGCACTCCGGCTGGGCGGTCTTCTTCACGGCCTGGGGGCTGGCCGGGCTGCATCCCTCCATGAAGGAGTTGACCGATCCGGCGCCCCAGCCGCAGCCCACCCTCCTGCCCTGGCACCTGTTCCCGCTGCTCGCCGCGGCCACACTGATCATGCCTGCGGTCCTGCTCTTCGAGGAACGGGTGGGCAGAGTCAAGGACGCGACGACACTGGCGGCCTTCTCCGGCCTGCTGTTCGTGCTCGTGATCCTCCGTCTCGCGGGCATGATCGCGGCCCATCGCAAGTCCATGGCGCGGGAACAGACACTGCGCACGGCGACCGTCTCGCTCGTCTCGGCGACACGAGCCCAGGAGATCGAACAGGCCTGTGCCACGGCGGTCACGGCGTTGTTCGGACCGAAGGTCCGGCACATGACCGTGCTGCTGTCGGAACAGCAGGCCCAGCAGCTCTACGCGCTGCTGGCGCCCCTCGGCAGGAGCAGCGCGGACACGCGTGGCGGTCCGCGGAGCGAGCCGGTCGCCGCCGCGCTCCCGGCGACCCTCATCGTCACCGCCCCCGAACTGGGGCCGGACATCGCCGACCGACTCGGCGACCTTCCGGCCGCCCTGGTGTGCCCCATGGTCCAGCCCGACCGCCCGGCCGACGGGGAACTCCCGGGGGTGCTGGTGGCAGCCGGACCGGAGCGGCAGCTCACCGAGATGCGCGGCACGCTGGAGATCCTTGCCTCGTACGCGGGGCTGGCGGCGGAACGTGTGAAGCTCCGGCAGGAGATCATCCAGAAGGAGAGCGAGGCCTACTTCCGCACCCTGGTGCACAACGCCTCGGACGTGATCCTCATCCTCAACGACGACACGACCGTGCGTTACGCCAGTCCGTCGGCGGAAGCCGTCTTCGGCAGCGCCGCGCTGGCGGGTCAGCCCCTGCAGGATCTGGTGGATCCCTCGGATCGCGACCGGGCGCACCAGACGCTTGAGGCCCTGCGCAGCGACAAGCAGCAGCAGGCACCCGAGTACTGGTGGGTGCCGAAGGGCAACGGTCGTATCGAGGTGGAGGTGCGGTGCCGTGACCTGCGGCAGGACAGGACCGTCGGCGGACTGGTCATCACGCTCCGGGACGTGACCGAACAGCGTCAGCTCGAGCACGAACTCACCCAAAGGGCCTTCCACGACTCACTGACCGGTCTGCCCAACCGAACGCTGCTGCTGGAGCGCACCGAGCGCGCGCTGCTGCGCGGCCGCCGCGAGTCGAGTCTCACCTGTCTACTCTTCATCGATCTGGACGACTTCAAGATCGTCAACGACACGTTGGGCCACGCGGTCGGCGACCAGCTGCTCACCTCGGTGGGAGAGCGTCTGTCCAAGACGCTGCGGCGCACCGACACCGCGGCCCGTCTGGGCGGTGACGAGTTCGCTGTGCTGATGGAGGGCGCGAAACAGCCCCTCGACGCCGAACTTCTGGCCGCACAGGTGATCCAGTCCCTCAACCGGCCCTTCCAGCTGACCGAGGATTCGGTGAACATCTCCGCCAGCGTGGGCGTGGCCACAGCGTGGGACAGCGCGGACCCCGAAGAGCTGCTGGCCCTCGCCGATCTGGCCCTGTACGCGGCCAAGAGCGCGGGGAAGCGCCAGTGGCGCCGCTTCCAGCCGGAACTGCGCGACAGCATGGCGGAGCGCCACGACCTGCGGGTGCGCCTGGACCGGGCGATCGCCGAGGAGGAGTTCACCCTGCTCTACCAACCGGTGGTGGACATCACCGTGGGCGAGGTCGTCGGCTTCGAGGCACTGGCCCGCTGGCCGCACACCCGACAGGGTGTGGTCCCACCGCTGCAGTTCATCGCGCTCGCCGAGGAGACCGGGCAGATCACGCCGTTGGGCGCCTGGGTGCTGCGGAACGCCGCGGCGGACATCGCCCGGCTGCAGCAACGGACCCCGTGGCGCGCACCACCGTACGTCAGCGTCAACGTGTCCACCCGCCAATGGCGGGACACGGGCTTCCTGAACGACGTGCGCAGGGCCCTCGACACCTCCGGTCTCCACCCGGACTCGCTGCAGCTGGAGCTGACCGAGTCGATGTTCATGCGGCGGGACGACCACATCGACGCGCTCCTTCGGACGCTGAAGGGCCTCGGGATACGGATCGCGGTCGACGACTTCGGCACCGGCTTCTCCTCGCTGCGCTATCTGCGGGAGTTCCCCATCGATGTACTCAAGATCGACAAGACGTTCATCGACGACATCCCGGAGGACCCCCGGCAGGTCGCACTCGTCGAGGGAATCGTCCATCTGGCCGACACGCTCGGCCTGAACGTGATCGCCGAGGGTATCGAGGAGCAGCCACAGCGCGAACTGCTCACCGCCATCGGCTGCCAGTTCGGGCAGGGATACCTGTTCGCGCCTCCGATGAACCTGGACGAGAGCGAGATCATCCTCCGCCCGCACGACGACGGCCTGCCGCCTTCAGGCCCACCGGATCCCGGCCGGGAGCAGCGCCGAGCGTGATCCCGGTGGCGCCGGTGCACTTCGTGCCCGAGACCACGAACGCGGACCTCGCGGAGGGGGAAGATGCCCGCGCCGCTCACCGGTCGGCTCGGGGTGGCCCGGACAGGTGCCGAGGCGGCGTCGCCGGGGTGCGGCGGCCCCGGGGTGGGGTCGCCGACAGGGCGAACGCCGTTTCCGCCAGGGCGATGTGGCTGAACGCCTGTGGGGCGTTGCCGAGTTGGCGTCCGGCGTCCGGGTCCCACTGCTCGGAGAGCAGTCCGACGTCGTTGCGGACGGCGAGGACGCGCTCGAAGGCCTCACGGGCCTGCCCGGTCCGACCGGTCGCGGCGAGGGCGTCGGCATACCAGAGGGTGCACGCCACGAACGCGCCCTCGCGGCCGTGCATGCCGTCCACGCCGTGCGTGCCGGCACCGCCCGGTGCGTACCGGTGCAGGAAGCCGGCGTCGTCCAGTCCCCCCATCGCCTGTACGGTGCCGCGCACCCTGGGATCCCTGGCGGGCAGGAAGCCGAGCCGGGGGATGAGCAGGGCCGAGGCGTCGAGGTCCGTGGAGCCGTAGGACTGCACGAAGGACTGCTGCCGGGCGTCCCAGCCCTCGCGGCAGACCTGCCGGTGCACCTCCTGCCGCATGGCCCGCCATTCGGAGGAGAAGCCGTTGCGGCCGAGCAGCTCCCCCATGCGCAGGGCGCGGTCGGCAGCCACCCAGGTCATGACCTTGGAGTGGACGAACTGCCGGCGCCGTCCCCGCACCTGCCACAATCCCCGGTCGGGCTCGCGCCAGTGCCGCTGCAGGAAGCCCATCAGCGCCTGGACCAGGTCCCACACATGAGCCGGCAGGGGGATGCCCGCCCGCAGGGACAGGTACAGGGTGTCCAGTATCTCGCCGTACACGTCCAGCTGAAACTGACCGACGGCGGAACTGCCGAACCGCACCGGCCGCGACCCCTCGTAGCCGGGCAGCCAGTCGGCCTCGGTCTCCGGCAGCAACCGCTGGCCGCCCAGGCCGTAGACGGTCTGCAGATCGGCGGGATCGGCGGCAACGGCCCGCATCAGCCAGTCCAGCCAGGCCGTCGCCTCCTCGATGTAGCCGCTGCGCAGCAGGCACGACAGGGCGAGCGTGGAATCGCGGAGCCAGCAGTACCGGTGGTCCCAGTTGCGTTCCCCGCCGATGCAGCCGGGCAGCGAGGTGGTCGGGGCGGCGACGATGCCGCCGGTGGGCGCGTAGGTGAGCGCCTTCAGGGTGATCAGCGAGCGCACCACGGCCTCCCGCCACGGCCCCTGGTAGCGGCACCGGGCGGCCCAGCGCCGCCAGAAGTCGGTGGTCTCCTTCAGCAGCGTTTCAGCGGGGACACCCAGCGGATCGGGCGGCTGGAGGTGGTGCGAGGGCGTCCAGGCCAGGGTGAGGGCGAGTCGTCGGCCGGCGGTGACGGTGAAGTCCATGACGGTGGACTGGTCCCTGCCGAGGGCCTCGACAGGCCCGTCGGCCCCCAGCCACACCGCGTCCGGCCCGGCGACGGCGACGGTGCAGCCGTCGGTGACCCGGATCCAGGGCAGCACTCGGCCCTGGTGGAAGCGCAGCCGCAGTTCGCTGCGCATCGGCACACAACCCGCCAGGCCCTCCACCACCCTTACGACGTAGGGAAGTTGGGCGCGCAGTGGCATGAAGTCCGTGACCCGCACGGCACCCGTCGAGGTCTCCCACGTGGTGTCCAGGACCAGCGTGTCCGGCCGGTAGGCGCGGCGCGTGCAGGTGCCGGGGGCGGCGACCGGCGCCACCCGCCAGAAACCGTTGTCCTCGGCGCCGAGCAGCGCGGCCAGGCAGGCCGGGGAGTCGAAACGGGGCAGGCACAGCCAGTCGATGGACCCGTTCCTGCCGACCATGGCGGCGGTCTCGAGGTCGCTGATGAGGGCGTAGTCCTCGATGGGTGCGTTCATGATCACCGTCCCTGCCACTCCTCGACGCCGACGGCGGCGGCAGCTCCGCCGTCGGCGTCTCCCGTGGGGTGCCCGCTTGAGCCAAAACCGTATATTTACGACGTATACATACATCATTAACCTCACGACCGTCCCGGGTCAACCACCTCCCCACTTGACGGCGCGAGGCAAATGGGGCAAAAGTGTACGTATACGTCGTAAGCATACGGCGAACACGCTGCATCCCCGAGGAGTACGCGATGACGGCATGGGTGACCACCGGACTGCGCACGCTGATCGTCGGTGCCGGCGAGGCCGGCCGGGCGCTGGCCCGGGATCTGCTGCGGACCTCGCAGTTCGGGCTGCTGCCGGTCGGCTTCCTGGACGACGACCCGGCCAAGTGCCGCTTCGAGGAGGTGGAGGTGCTGGGCGGACTCGACGACACTGCCGCGGTCGTCCTGAAGCACGGCATCGAAGTGGTCGTCGTCGCGATCCCCGAGCTGCCCCCTCAGCGCTTCCGCGCCGTCGCAAGGGCGGCCGAGGCCAACGGCACGAGCGTGCGCTACCTTCCGTCGTTCGTCGCGGCGCTGCGCCGGGACGTCGTCGGCGGCGACATGCGCGCACTGGACGTGCACCGGCTGACCGGCCGCTCCGAGATACGCGTGGTCAGTCCGCTGACCGGCGCCATCATCGCGGGCAAGCGGGTTCTGGTGACCGGCGCCGGCGGTTCCATCGGCAGTGAGCTGTGCCGCCAGGTGCGCGGCTTCGAGCCGAGCAGACTGTTCCTGCTCGACCACGACGAATCCCATCTGCACCGGCTCGGCCTCGAGCTGTACGGCCGGGCACTGCACGACGACGACATCGTCATCTCGGACATCCGCGACCGGGTCCGCATCGACCAGATCTTCGCCGACCTCCGGCCGGACGTGGTCTTCCACGCGGCCGCGCACAAACACCTGCCGCTGCTGGAACGCCATCCGTGCGAGGGCGTGAAGTCGAATGTGCTGGGCACGGAGAACCTCGTACGGGCCGCGCTGGCCAACCACGCCGAACGCTTCGTACTGATCTCCACCGACAAGGCCGCCGACCCGGTCTCGGTGCTGGGCGCCACCAAGCGGCTCGCCGAACTCATCGTGCAGGCGGGCGCGGGCGCTTCGACGGTGCTGACCGCGGTGCGCTTCGGAAACGTGCTGGGCAGCCGCGGTTCACTGCTGTCGGTGCTGGCCGAACAGCTGGGCTCGGGCCGACCGGTGACGGTCACCCACCCCGACATGACCCGGTTCTTCATGACGGTGGAGGAGGCCGTCGGACTGGTCCTGGAAGCGGCCCGGATGGCGTCCGGCGGCGAGGTGTTCGTCCTGGACATGGGCGAGGAGGTACGCATCCTCGACCTGGTCCGCGCGTTCGCCCGGGCGATGAACGTGCCGGAGCCCGAGATCCGCTTCACCGGCCTGCAGGCCGGGGAGAAGTTGCGCGAGACGCTGTTCTCCGCGCACGAGGCCCACGCCCGGACCGGTCATCCACGGATCCTCGCCGCCACCCCCTCGTCCCGGCCGGCCGTCGCCGCCGCGCTGCGTCCGCTCGACGAGCTGTACGAGGCGGCGGACCGCAACGACCGGGCGGAGACCCGCCGCCTCCTGGCCACCATGCTGCCCGGCTTTCCCGCCCGGCTCACGGAAGCGGAAACCGCTCATGCGGTGCGTCGTTGAGCCGCCGCAGCACGCGGAGCAGCTCCGGGTGGTCGGCCAGGCTGCCGCCCTTGTACTGCCACGAGAACGTCAGCTGCCCCTGCCAGTCGGAGCGTTGCCACTGCGCGATCATCCCGGTCAGCTCGGCTGCGGTGGGCCAGCGCCACTGCTCGAAGGAGAACGCCTGGAGCATGCCCATGTAGCGGGTGACTCCCGCCTGGCGCAGCCGCTCCAGGGCCCGCGGGATCTTCGTCCAGTCGCACGGCTTGGCCACCAGACAGGGATACACGTCGACGCTCATCACGTCCGTAGTGCCCCGGAACGCCGCGAACTGGTTGGGATCGTCCACGTTCACCAGCGTGAAACGGTCGGTGTCCGGGTCGAGGGAGCGTACGAGCGCCGACCGCTCCCGCACCTCGGCCGCGGCCCCAGGACAGTTGAGGTTGGTGTTGGGCTCGTCCGCCACGAAGTATCCGGCGATCCGGTCGGAACGGGCCACGTCGTATCGGGCGAACTGTCGTCTGACCTCCGCGTCGCTCCAGTTCCAGACGCACCGCGCCTTGTCGTACCCGCCGAGCCACACGAGGGCACGCTGATCTGTGGTGATCTTCGAGACGCCCTCCGGCGAGACGTCGACCAGCGAGTAGCCGTAGCGCACCGTGACCGGATCCGTGGTGTTGAGCATCACCGAGCGGAACGGCGACCCGGAGTTCCCTTTCCCGCAGGAGAGCGTCGCCACCATCAGCAGACCGGCCGACAGGATCGCCCGGCGTCTGCGCCGCCGTCCGCGCCAGGCGTCGGAATCGGCCATCGACATGTCTCCTTCGGGCGCCACACAGAACGCCAATTCGCTCAATTCCGATAAATGACCATCTGCGATCTTAGTGAGGACTGACGATGGAATTCAACGAAGCTCTGCGCCGCGTAATCGGCGGTCACTGGCGGCTGCTCGTCCTGTGCGTCGTCCTGCCGATGCTCGTCGTGGGCGCCCTCGAAGCCCGCAGCGCTCGCACGTACGTCTCCAAGGCGCGCGTCCAGGCGTCCGCCACGCTGCCCACGACGGACGTCCAGGCCAACGCCATGCTGAGCCGTGTGAAGGCCGTCGCCACCAGTGGCTCGGTCGCCGGCGCGGCTCTGAAGCAGGCGCACATCACCGACCGCACCACGGCCCAGGTGGCCCGCGAGACCTCGGTCTCCCGGCTGGGCGGTTCCGCGGTCTTCACCGTCAAGGTCACCGACCGCGATCCGAGGAAGGCGGAGAAGCTCGCGAGCGCGCTGTCGGAGCAGCTTGTGAGCTTCTTCAACGGCTCCGGGAACCTGCTGGTCACCCAGCTGACCGACCGTGAACACTCGCTGCAGGCCGAGCGGGTGCGGGTGGCCTCGCAGCTGCCGGACGCAAAGAACGCGTCGGACTCCGGGCGGCTCACCGCCCAACTCGGCTCCCTCGACCAGCAGATCCTCGACATCCAGGCCTCGCTGCGCGCGGCGCAGGCCGCCGGACTGGGCGACCGCACCGGCTCGCTGCTGTCCCCGGCCAGTGACGCGGTGCCGGCACCCCGGCTGTCCCCCACCAGTCTGGCCCTGACCGGTGTGGTCGGGCTGCTGGCCGGACTGCTGCTGGTGACGATGCTCGAGGTGGCCCGGCCGCGCGTGGCGGGCCAGGACGCCTTCGGCCGGGAGCTCGAAGCTCCGGTACTGGGCCGGCTTCCCGGCTCCGATCGCCGCACCCGCAGGTCCGGAGCCGGCGCGCGGCCCGCGGTCGACGACGAGACCCTCGTCGCTCTGCGCCGGGCCGCCGCCCACCACGGGGCAGGGACGCTGGTGCTGACCGGCCCGGTCGGCGACGAGCGCCTGGCCGGCCTCGCGCAGGAACTGGAGACACGGCTCACGGCGGCCAGGGGCTCCCTCGCCGGCACGGGGCTCCGTTCCGACCGCGCGGACGGTCCGCGCACCGCGCGACCGAAGGCGGAGGGGAATGACGGGCACGAGCGACCGGACGGCCTCGGGAACCTCACCCGGGAGCGGGCAACCACGGCGGGCCGTGGCTCCCGCGGGGCCACGGCGGTCCAGGCGCGCCGGGAGGCCGACGAGGGCACGGCCGTCGCGGAGAGCCGCGTCACCCGTGTCGCGGCGGCGAACCGTTTCGCCAAGCCCACCGTCCGGGTGCGTGCACTGCACCAGGTGGACGACGTCACCGACGGCGCCCGGCACGCCCTGGTCGCGGTGGAGCCCGATCTTCCGCAATACACCGAACTGCGCCGGGTGCGGAACCTGGCGGCCACGACCGGCTGGCCGGTCATCGGCGTCCTGGGCGACCCCGACCACCGCCGGCCGCGGCGTCGCGGACGCTCCGCCGACGACGCCCGATCGGAGCGTGGCTGATGCACGCCGTACTGATCCAGGCAGGCCAACGACTCCAGGTCGACTGCGCCCAGGCCTCCCTGTCCCGGCTGCTGGCCGAGGGCGGCGCCCGGGCCTGGCGGCGCACCGACGGACGCCCCGCCGACGTGCACGTCGCGGTGCAGCCGCAGCGCGCCCCCTTCGACATCCGCGGCTGGGCGCCGCTCACCCGCGGCGCCTACGCCCGGGACGGAGCGGTGGTGCTGTGCAACGCCTGCGGCAGCGGGTTCGACCTGCGGCTGACCGTCGCCCCCGAGCAGCTGCGGGTGGAGGCCCGCTGGCGCCCGCCGGTACGGGAACACGTCGCCGCACGCCTGCTGCGCTCCCGTTTCCATCTGCTGGCCCGGGCGGTGCTGCTGCAGTACCCGGCGCTGTGGTGGGCCGGCTGCCGGGGACAGGTGCCGGTGCACGCCTCCGCGGTGACCGTCGGGCCGTCCGTGCCGCTGCTGGCCGGGCCGGGCGGGACGGGCCGCTCGACGCTGCTGCTGGGCGCCGTGGCGTCCGGTGAACACACCTGTTCCGACAATCTGGGCGTCACCGACGGCCGGGACGTCCACGGTCTCGTCGAGCCGATGCGCATCGAGGGCGGCGGCGGCCGGCACATGGCCCACGGACGCAGCGAGCTCCCCCTGCCCGGGCGGGTCGACACGCTGCGCCCGGACCGGCTCGTGGTACTGCGCAGAAGCCCCTCCGGCCGTCCGGCGACCCATCCCCTCGACCCCGGGCAGGCCGCCCGGACCCTGGTCGCCGGCACGTACATGGCCGGGGAGCTGCGCCGCTACTGGCCCTTCGCGGCCACCCTCGCGCTGGGCACCGGCCTGGGACCGGCTCACCCGCCGGTCGAAGAGGTGGCCCAGGACATCGCCCGTCGGCTCCCCGCCCACGAGATCGTGCTCGGAGACCGGCCGGCGGAAGGCCTCGCCGCGCTGTACCGACTCGCCGCCGAGGCTCCCGAGAAGGCGGAGGCACGGTCATGACCAGACTGCACGTGGCCACCGTGATCACCCGGTTCGAGGCCGGCGCCGGCATCGTCGCCCTGCGCGGGGCGCAGGCCCTGGACCCGGCGGCGTTCCGCACGACGATCATCACCGGCAGCGGCGACCGGCTGCTCGACCTCGCCGCCGAGGCCGGCATCGAGGTGATCGTCGAGCCGGCACTGCGCTCCCCGATCGCACCCGGCGACGACCTGCGCGCACTGCACCGGCTGACCCGTCTGTTCGCGCGGCGTGGCTTCGACGTCGTCCATACGCACAGCGCCAAGGCGGGAACGCTGGGCCGGCTGGCGGCGCACCGGACCGGGGTGCCGCGGATCGTCCACACGTTCCACGGACTGCCCTACCACGAGTTCCAGTCCGCCGCACGGCGCGCCGCCTACGTCGGCATCGAGCGGCGGGTGGGGCGCTTCACCGATGTCGCGCTGTGCGTGGGCACGGCCGTGGCGGTCGAGGTGGTGCGCCGCGGCCTGGTGTCCGCGGAGCGGGTCCACACCATCGGCATTCCGGTGGAGCTCGACGCCCCGGCCAGGACGCCGGCCACCCGTGCGCGGGCCCGTGAGGCGCTCGGTCTCACCCGCCCGGGTCCGGTGGTCGGGGCCGTCGGGCGGCTCGCCTACCAGAAGAACCCCGAGACCTTCGTCCGTGCGCTGGCCGCACTGAACCGGCCCGGCCTCACCGGAGTGTGGGTCGGAGGGGGCGAACTTGCCGACCGGGTGAGGGAGTTGGCCATCCGGGAGCGAGCACCGGTCGTGCTCGCCGGGGAGCGCTCCGACATCCCGGACCTGCTGCCGGCCTTCGACGTGTTCGCACTGCCGAGCCGGTACGAGGGACTCCCGGTCGCCATCGTCGAGGCGATGGTGAGCGGCGCCCCCGTCGTGGCCACCGCCGTCAACGCCGTACCGGACGTCGTGGTGCCGGGCCGTACGGGGCTGCTGGTGCCCCCGCAGCGGCCCGACCTGCTCGCCCTGGCGATCGGTCATCTGCTGGACCACCCCCGAGAGGCGGCCCGGCTGGCCGCCGACGCCCGGGCACGGATCGGCGACGCGTTCAGCAGCAAGGCGCTGGGCGAAGAGCTGGCCGCGGCCTATGCCCCACTCAACGAGCTGCTCTGAACCCGAGGAGTCCCCGTGCATGTCGACATCATCAGCAACCCGGTCAACGGCACCCGAGCCGACCTCACCGTGTTCGACAGTGCCGAGGCACCGGCCGATCCGGCGCTGCTCGCCCGGGTCCGCCGGGGCACCGAGACGGCGGATCTGGCCGCGCCGCCGGTAGTGCTGCCGGACTTCTGCCACAAAGGCAAGTCGGAGATGCCGTCGAGCATCGCGGTGGCCACCCGGGGAGCGATCCGGCCGGCCCTCACCGACGCCGCGCTCAACTGCGGCATGGCGCTCGCCGTCCTGGACGTGCCCCGGCCCTCCACGGCCGCCGTCGAGGAGTTCTACAGGCGGGTGAAGCAGCGGTACCCCGATCCGCCGCGCTGGAAGTTCGAACTGTCCCGCTCCGAGGTACTGCGGGCCGCCGTCGAGGGCGCGCCGTTCGCGGCCGAGCGGTTCGGCATCGACGCGGCGGACATCGAACGGATCGAGGAGTTCGGACGGCTCCCGGTCGAGGAGTACGGCGGCGCCGGCCGCGCCCGCCGCGAGCTGCCGTGGATCTGCGTGCAGCTGGCCCGGCTGCGCTTCGGCAGCATCGGCCCCAGCACGCACTTCCTGGAACTCCAGGAGGTCGAGGAGGTCCTGGAACCGGAGATCGCCGACCGGCTGGGCGTGCACCAGGGGCAGGTGACCCTGCAGTTCCACAACGGCGGTGGTGTGCTGACCGGCCAGATCGGTGAGCTGTACGCCCGCCGGAAGTCGGCCTCCCGCATGCTGCGCACCGAGATGGCCGTGCAGAAGCCGCTGTCGCACCTGCTCAGGCGGGGCAGCCTGGCCGAGGCCCGGCAGCGCTACGGGGCGTACTTCCAACACGGCTGCCCCTCGGTGCCGATCGAGGGCGACGAGGGCCGGCGCATCCTGCTCGCCCAGCGGCTGTCCATGAACTACGGCTTCGCCTACCGCCTCGCCACGTACGCCGCCCTGCGGAGCTTCGCCCGCGTCGCCTTCGGGGCCGGCCTGCGACTCGTGGTGGACTCCCCGCACAACTCCGTCTACGAGGAACTCGTCGACGGCGAAACGGCGTTCGTGCACCGGCACAACGCGGCCCGGGCCTGGACGCCCGAGCTGATGGCAGGTCACCCCGCCTTCGCGCACACCGGCCAGCCGCTGCTGGTGCCCGGCACCAACCGCACCTCGTCGTTCCTGTGCGTCCCGGCCCCCCAGGCCGGCCGCAGCCTCTACACGGCGTGCCACGGAACCGGCAGCATCATCAGCGAGTTCGAGCGCAGCGGCCGCAGCGGACAGGACCCCCGCCACCGGCACACCCTGCGCTTCACCTACGACCGTGCCACACCGCGCAACGTGCCCCAGCTGGACGACGCCGGGGTCGACGCGGCGGTCTCCATCCTGTCCGGAAACGGCCTGGTCCGGCCGGTCGCCCGGCTCCGGCCCTTCGCGGTGCTGTCATGACTGCCACGGCACCGCCCCGGGACCGGATGTGGAGCGAACTGCTGCCCCCCGGGCGGCGGTACCTGCCCCTGCCCTCGAAGCGGCACCCCATCGTGGTCGCGGAGGACCGGGCGCCCGTGCTCTCCTACGTGCGCGAGTCGCTGCTGGCGATGCCACCGTCGCTCCCGGCGTGGCTCTATTCGGCCGCCCGGGCGGCGCTGGCCGTTCCCGCGGTGCGGCGCTGTGTGCCGCGGCTGACGGTTCCCACACCGGCCGGTACCGGCGGCAGCGACATCGCCGGCCTGCTGGGGTCCAGCCATCTCGTGCTGCTGGACCACAGTCACGATCCGGACGCCTCCTTGATTCTGCTGCTCTTTCCGCCGGACTCGGCGCTGCCCGAGCTGGCGGTGAAGGTCCCGACCGGCCCCGGTGGCGTGCCGAGCGTCCTCCGCGAGGCCGAGCAGTTGCGGGCCGTGGCGGCGCTGCCGCTGGGCGGGGCCCGCCCGGCCGTACCCGAACTGGTGGGCCTGCTGCGGCACGGGAGCCTGCCGGCGCTGGCGACCACCGCTCTGCCCGGGGTGCCCATGCTGGTCGCCTACCACCGACCGGGACACCACGCACGACCGGCGCTCGTGCGCGCGGACTTCACGGCGGCGGCGCACTGGCTGGCCACACTCCAGTCGAACACCGCCGGTGAGACCGCCCCGCTCGACGTCGCGCCGGGCGCCGCCGGAATCCCCGAGCGCGCCGGTGAGGAACTGCGTGCGCTGCGCCGCCGGTTGCGGCGGTACACGGCGCCCCTGACCGCCGTGCACGGGGACTACTGGCCCGGGAACATCCTGATGCGCGACGGCCGGGTCTCCGGCGTCGTCGACTGGGAGCACGCCCGCACCGCCGGCAGCCCGCTCTCCGATCCCGCACGATTCGTCGTGGCCTACTGCGAGTACCTCGACCGGCGTACCCGGCCCGGGCACCGGGTCCCCGGCCATCCGGGACTGGTCGCCGGACAGCCGGGCGCGGCCCTGGCCTACGCGCTGGACGGCACGGGTTGGTATCCCAGCCTGGTCCGCGACTTCCTGGCCGGCACGCTGCGACGACTCGGTCTGCCCCCGGCATGCGCGCGGGACGCCGTGCTGGCGGAGCTGGCGGCGGTGGCGGCCGAGGCGACGGATCCGGAGTTCGCCCAGGCGCAGGTCCGGGCGTTCATCCGGCTGACCTCGCAAAGGGAGAAGTCATGACCACCGTGACCGCGACCGGGCTCACGCCCGGACGCTCCAAGACCACCGCCCGGTACGAGACTCTCACCCGCACCACGGCGTTCGTCGCCTGTGCCGCGCTGGTCTTCCAGCCGATCCTGCGCCCTGCGGGCCCCGGCAACAGCTCGCCGGTGGACGCACTCACCGTGGCCACTGTGCTGATGAGCCTGCTGTGGGCGGCGACCTGCGGCCGACGGCTCGGCGCCCCGTACAGCCTGGCGGCCGCCCTGATGCTGCTGAGCGGAGGTCTCGCGGGCCTGTCCGGGCCGTTGCCGGGCTCCTCGCTGATGAACCTGAGCAAGGAGATACTGCTCCTGGCGTGGTGCGTCGCGCTGTACAACCTCGCCCGCCGTCCGGGCGTCCTGCGCCTGTTCACCGCTTCGTTCGCCTACGCGGCCGTGGTCTGGGCGTCCGTCCTGGTGGCCGGCACACTCGGCCACATCGCCGCGATCGAGGGGATCTCCCCGACCGAGGGCGACCGGAAGCTCTTCACCCTGGGCGATCCCAACTACGCCGCCACGTACTGGGTGGTGTCGATCCTCATGGTGTACGCCGCTCAGCGCCCGCGCAGGCGCCTGCTGCGCTGGTACGGATACGTCATGCTGGTCTGGGCGCTGCTGCTCAGCCAGTCGAACGGCGGCGTCCTCATGCTGGTCGTCAGCCTGCTCTTCGTCGCCGCGTACACGGCCTGGCGCAAGGGCGGCGTGGTCGCCGCGGCCTCCGTGGTGCTGGTCGTCGCTCTCGGGGTCGGGGGTGCCCTGACCATGGCGCCCCTCGCCCATCTTCAGGACCGGGCCCAGCTGTCGCAGCAGACGGAACTGGTGAACACGGTGGGCCGCAGCGGGGCGAGCTCCGAACAGCGCGGCACGCTGGTGCAGGAGGGCCTCCAGCTGTACCAGCAGCGGTGGCTGACCGGTTCGGGACCCGGCACGACGAAGCAGCTCCTGACGGACCAGGATTTCGCGTACGCCAAGGAGGCCCACGACGACTACCTCGCGGCCCTCATCGAGCGCGGCCCGCTCGGTGTGATCGCCCTGCTGACCCTGATGGTGACCGCGGCCTGGCAGTCCACCCGGGCGCTGCGCGCACCACCCGGCACAGGCTTCGCCGCCCAGGTCCCCCGACCGGCCGGACTGGTCGCGGCACTGGTGGGCCTGGCCGTGGCGGGCGCGTACTACGAGGTGCTGCACTTCCGGTTCCTGTGGGTGCTGCTGGCGATGGTGGCCGTCCTGGCCTCACCTCCTGACGCGGACGGCCCGGACGGAGCCGACGCACAGGGAGAGACGACATGACCGCAACCGGTGGCCACAACCACGAGACCGGCCGGCAGGCGCCCCAGCTGGGACGCCGCAGCATGGCCGGGAACCTGGCGGCTCAGGGCACCGCGGTGTGCGTGGTCTTCGTCGCCAGTCTGCTCGTCGCCCGGCTGTCGGGAGCCGAGGTGCTCGGCGAATACGCGCTGCTGCGGGTGATGCCCTGGCTGACCGGGGTCGTGGTCAGCTGCGGGCTGCCGCTGGCCAGTGCGTACTTCCTGGCGGGGGAACGGCGGGACGATCCACGGCTGCGGCCCACGTTGGTGCTGCTCGCCGCGGCCGGATCGGCCGCCGGTGCGCTGCTGTGGCTGGCCGCGCTGCCACTGCTCGACCGGCTCTTCACCACCGTGCCACTGTGGCAACTGGCCCTGGTGGGGGTCACCGTGGTCACCCAGCTGCTCACCGTGTGGGGCAAGGCCTGCTGTCAGGGCCAGGCCGACATGCGGGGCGCCAACCTGGTCATCGTCGCGGAGGAGTTCCTCTTCCTGCCCGCCTACGGCGGGGCCTTGATCGTCGGTCTGCAGGGCGCCGACGCGGTGATCGCCGGGCTGCTCGGCGGCGGTGCGGCCGCCACGGTCACCTCGCTGGGCAGGCTGGTGCGCACCGGGTTCGGACGCGGCTGGGGCCGGCCGTCGGCACCGCTCGCCGCCGAGGTGCTGCGCTATGGGGCCCGGGGCCAGCTGGGCAATGTGCTGATGCTGGTCAACCTCCGGCTGGACTTCCTCATCGTGGACGCGCTGTCCGGCCCCGCCGTGCTCGGTGTGTACGCCGTCGCGTCCAAGTTCGCCGAGCTGATGCGGCTGCCCGCCGTCGCGATGCACTACGTGCTCTACCCCCGCTTCTCCCGGGACGGTGCCCGGCTCGCCGGCGAGGAGATGCGCCGCCTCCTGCCGAAAGCCACCGCGCTGACCGCCGCGCTGGTTCCACCGCTGGTCGGCGCGTCCGTGATCGCGCTGCCCCTGCTGTACGGCCCGGCGTTCCAAGGCGCCGTCGTCCCCTCCTGCATCCTCCTGGTGGGGCTGGCCGTCGAAGGGGCGGCGGCCGTCTCCACCGCCTATCTGTTCGGCGTCGGCCGGCCCGGGATGAACTCCTGGGGCATGGGGGCCGGCGTCGCCGTGACCGTCGTTCTGGACGTGCTGCTGATCCCCCGGTACGGGGTGGTCGGAGCGGCCGTTGCGTCCAGCTTCGCGTACCTGGTCACCACCACGGTGTTGGTGATCCTGACCCATGTCGTGGCCACACGAGGCACCCGATCCCGAAGGAGCCACCATGCGCATCGCATCCGCTCACTCCTCCTCCGCCGTTCGCCGACCCGGCCGCGTCGTCTTCATCGGCGCCGTGCACGAGGCCCAGGCGGCGCTGACAGCCCTGCTTCAGTCACCACTGGTCAGCGTCGCGGCCGTGATCACGCCGCCTGACGAGAACCGGCAACGGCTGTCGGGAGCCGCCGACCTCCCCGGTGCAGCCCGGGCGGCCAGGGTCCCGCTGCTGCGCGAGACCGACCTCAACACGCCCGAGGCGGTGGCGCGGATCCGCGCTCTGGACCCGGACCTGATGGTCGTCGTCGGCTGGACCCGACTGCTCGGCCCCGACCTGCTGTCCGTGCCGCGGCACGGTTGCATCGGCTTCCATGCCTCCCTGCTGCCGCGCCACCGGGGCCGCGCCCCCGTGAACTGGGCGATCCTGCGCGGCGAGACCGTCACCGGCAACACGATGATGATGCTCGACCCGGGGGTGGACACCGGTGACATCGTCGATCAGCGCACGGTGCGCATCGGGCCGGAGGACACCTGCGCCACGGTGTACGACCGAGTGGCGCGAGCGGGTGCGGGGATGCTGCTCGCGCAGCTTCCGGCCCTGCTCACCGGCACCGCGCCACGCCGCCCACAGGATCCCGCCGAGGGTGACGTGCTGCCCCGCCGCACACCCGGCATGGGCGTCATCGACTGGGACCGCCCGGCGCAAGCGGTGCACGACTGGGTGCGGGCGCTGACCACGCCGTACCCGGGCGCCTTCGGAGCGCTGGAGGGTGAGCGGGTGATGGTCTGGCGAACCCACCCGCCGTGCGGGGACGAGCCCGGCGGGCCACCGGGTTCGGTAATCGCCGTGGAACCGGACGGCGTACGGGTCGCCACGCGCACCAACAGTGTCCTGGTCACCGAGATGAGCCGGCCCACCGAGCAGCCGCAGCCCGCGGGGTACTGGGCGCGACAGGCCGGTGTGCGGCCGGGTGCACGGTTCGAGGCGGTGGCTCCCGAGGTGGCCCGCTGGGTACTGGGCAAGGGCCCCCGACCCGAGGGGGTGGCGCGATGAGCACGGTGCTCGTCCTGGCCGCACATCCCGACGACGAACTGCTCGGCGCGGGCGCCACCCTCGCCCGGCACGTCCGGGACGGCGACGCGGTCCACGCCGTCGTCCTCACCGAAGGGGCGTCGAGCCGGTACCGGGAAGGGCTGGCCGAGGATCTCGCCAAATCGGCGCAGCGGGCGGCGCAGGTTCTGGGGCTGGCCTCGCTGGAGCTCTGGTCCCTGCCCGACCAGCGCCTGGACGCACTGCCCCTGATCGACGTGGTCCAACAGGTGGAGACCAAGGTGGACGCGCTGCGCCCGGACCTGGTCTACACACACTTCCCCGGCGACGTGAACACCGATCACGGGGTCGTGGCCCGCGCCGCCTGGACCGCCTGCCGCCCGTATGTGCTGCCCGGACTGCGCCGGTTCGCCGTGTTCGAGACGCCGTCGTCCACGGAGTGGGCATGGTCGGCCGACAGCCCCTTCACGCCGTCGCTCTACGTCGACGTCACGCGCACGCTCGACGTCAAGCTCGAGGCGATGAGCTGCTACGAGACCGAGCTGCGCGACCCTCCGCACCCGCGCTCGCTGCAGGCGCTGCGGGAGCGCGCCGGCTACTGGGGCAGCCGGGTCGGGCGCCCCGCCGTGGAGCCGTTCCAGGTACTGCGGGAGGTGTGCTGATCATGGTGGTCGAGCGGATCCAGCCGGACACGGCCGTGTCGGAGGTGCGCGGGGACACCCGGATGCGCCGCGCGGTGGACATCGGGGTGGCGCTGGTGCTGCTGCCCCTCCTGCTGGTGCCGATGGCGCTGGTCGCCGTCCTGGTGCGGGGTACCAGCCGCGGCCCTGCCGTGTACCGGCAGTGGCGCGTGGGACGCGGACTGCGGCCCTTCACCATTCTCAAGTTCCGTTCGATGGCGGTCGGCGCCGACCGGGCGGGGCCCGCGGTGAGCGGCGCGGCGGACCCCCGTGTCACCCGCGTCGGACGATGGTTGCGCCGTACCCGGCTCGACGAACTCCCCCAGTTGGTCAACCTGTTGCGCGGCGACATGACACTGATCGGTCCGCGCCCGGAGGTCGAACGGTTCCTGCCGGACTACACCCCGAAGGAGCTGCGGCTGCTGGACGTCCGGCCCGGCATCATCGGCCCCGGCGCGCTGTACGTGGCGGAGCGGGGAGACGAGCTCGACGACACCGCATGTGCCGAGGAGCGCTATGTGGCGCTGCAGTTGCATGCCAAGCTCGCCCTGGACCTCGCTTACCTGAGCGACCGGCGGCCGGCCACGGACCTGCGGCTGGTGGCGCAGGCCCTGCGCATCAGCTGGCTTCGTCCCTAGCCGGCCGCGCCGCGCGACGACCGTCCGGCCCGCGCATCGGCGCGGGCCGGAGGCGGCCGACCGTGTCAGGCCGCGCGGAAGGTTGCCCCGACGGCATACCAGTCGGTCGTCGTGGCGAGGCCGAATCGCGCGTTCTGAGGGCCGGGCGCGCTGGAGAGGATTCCCTCGACGGTGGAGGACCTGCTGCCGTTGTACACCTCCAGATCGAAGGGAACCCCCTGGCTGCTGCCCGGGGTGACGGTCAGCGGTTGACCACCAGTGATCATCGCGCCGACGACCAGTTCACCGCCCGGGACCGATGCGGTCGGTCCGGAGTCCGCGAAGGTGCCGTTCCCGCGGCCGACCGCCGTCTGGTCGAGGGCGTTCGATGTGGCGACTCCGGAATACTCGGCGACAGCGCTCGGCAGGTACGTCGGACCGGAGGCGCTCGTGGTGATGGTCAGAGAGGGTGCGGCCCGTGTGTTCTGCACGTAGTACAGCGCGATGTCCCCGCCGCCGTTGTTGAAGTGCTCGGACGCGGGTGCCCGGGTCCAGGCCCCGTTGACGTTGTCCGAGACCTGAACCTGCCCGGAAGCGTCGTACTGAGCGAACCACCCGACCAGGAGATGGCCGGCGCTCACCGGGGACGGGAGGGTGAGGGTGGTCGATGTCGTCCTCGTCCCCGGCGAGTCGGCGGCTCCCTGGACGAACGCGGGCGCGGCAATCGGGGTCGTCACCTGGATCGCAGGGGACTGGGCGGAGTGGTTGCCCGCGCCGTCGAACGCATCGACGGAGTAGCTGTAGGTCGCCCCACCGACGACGGTCATGTCGGTGTACGAGGTCGTGTTGGGTCCGGGAGTCGCGATCGGACTGCCGTTCCGGTACACGGTGTAGCCGGTCACGGCCACGTCGTCCGTCGAGGGGGACCAGGCGAGGCTGACACTCGTCGCCGCCACACTGGTGGCGTGCAGGTTGGTCGGGACGGTGGGGGCCTGTGACTCCGATGAGGCCGGACGGAAGGTCGCGACCACGGCATACCAGTCGGCCACGTTCGCAAGCGTGGCTCTGCCGTTCTGCGGACCCGCCACCGCCGAGGTGATGTCCTCCGCGAAGGCCGAGCCCGAACTCGTCCGCGCACGGGCCGTGTAGGCGACGCCGCGGCTCGACCCAGGGGTGACATTGCCCGGGGTTCTGCCGGTCACCAGTGCGGAGAAGACCAGTTCTCCGGCCGGTACGTCAGCGGTCGGCCCGGTGTCCACGGCCGTGCCGACACCACGGTTCGACACGATCGCGTCCAGCGGTCCGGCGATCGCGACACCGGAGTACTCGGAGAGCGAACCCTGGAAATAGGCAGGGGCGCTCGCGGACACGGTGACGGTGAGCCCGCTCGGGGCCGACTTCGCGTTCTGAACGTAGTAGAGGGCGATGTCACCGGTGTCGTTCTGGAAGGCGGTCGACCCGGGCGCCCGAGTCCATGCGCCGTTGACGTTGTCCGAGACGCGCACCGTCCCCGAGGCGTTGTACTCGGCGAACCATCCGACGAGGAGGTCCCCCGACCCCACCGCCCCGGGCAGTGGGGTCGAGAGGGAAGGCACCCGGCTCGAGGTGGAGAACGCCTTGCCCTGTACGAAGGCCGGCGCGGCCGCATGAGCCGCGGTCGGGAGCGCGATGAGCCCGACCACGGCGAGGGCTCCGGTGACGGCGCACCGGAGCACGGATCTGAAAACGGAATATCGCAGTCGTCGGCGTCGTCGCACGGTTGGTCTCACGTCCTCTGGGCGGGCAGCGCATACAGCGCGGTGCATGGTGGTTCGGAGCCCGCCCGGACCGGCCCGCGGCCATGTCCATGTGCGCGTTTCGTGCCGGGTCGGCTCGTCCCGGCCCAGCCTGGTGGACGTGGCGCCGACCGGCCACTGATGTTCCGTCAGGCGGGTGAACCCGGCAGATCCGCCTGCAGTTGAGGACGACGACGGAGGTGCGTTGGCCGTCGGGTCGACGTCCGACCGGTTACGAGGATCCCGTCTCGACCGCGTGCCACTGTGCCCGAAGCTTCGTCCGGTCGAGGATCAGGGCGTACTGACCGCGGATCATCTCCGAATGGACGATGGGTGCGGTGGTGAAGCGGGCGTCCGACGCGTTCAGGTGGCGCAGTCCGACCACCAGGTCGCGCAGATCGCCGTTGGACATCCGGTCGTCCACGCTCACCGTGCGAGTGATCGCGTCGAGCATCCGGGCGGTGCCGAGCGGGTTGGTGAGGCTGACCTCGCCGCGCATCTGGCCGGCCAGGCTGCGCAGGAACTGCTGCTGGTGCTTGATCCGGTCCAGCTCGCCACCGGGCACGCCATGGCGCTGCCGGACGTAGTCCAGTGCCTCCTCGCCGTGCATGATGTGCGTGCCGGCTGTGAAGTGCACTTGCAGCACGGGGTCGTAGGAGTCCACGGGGACGGTGATGGGCACGCCCCCGACCGCGTCGGTGAGGGCCTTGAAGCCGTGCCAGTCGATGACGCCGAAGTGGTCGACGCGGGTCCCGGTGAGCCGCTCCACCGTCTGGATCATGAGGGGCGGACCGCCCCAGGAGAACGCCGCGTTCACCTTCGCCGAGCCGTGGCCCGGGATCGGTACCCAGCCGTCCCTCGGTATGGACATCACGTGGACGGTGTGTCTGTCGGCGCTGAAGTGCACCAGCATCATGGTGTCGCTGCGCTGGGCGCCGTACCTCCACAGGCGCGTCGTGGCGTCGCTGCCGGTGGTAGGCCGCTTGGACCGGCTGTCGACTCCGGCCAGCAGGAAGGTCGTACCGCCGTCGTGCGCGGCGGGCTTGGGCGGGCGCGGGCCGGTGGGAAAGGCGTCGGGGATGCGGGTGACCTGGTCTCCGTAGTGGTTGGTGCCCCACCACACGGCGCCGGCTCCCACGCCGACCAGGGCGAGTACGGCGGTGAGGCCGAGCAGCAGGAGCGTGCGCAGAAGCCGGTGGCGGCGTTTCGGGGCCTGCGGCCTCGGCGCCCACTGCGGCCACGGTGAGTGAGCGGACATCAGAAGTCGTCCGGGTACGGATCGGCGAGCGCGGTGTGCGCCCGGCGGGTCGGCTCGACCGCGGGGAATCCCGGGAGGAGCCCGGCCAGGATGCGGCGTACGTCGTCGCCGTCGTTGCGCTCCGCCGCCGTATAGAGGGCGGGGAGGTGTTGCGCCAGCGGCCTGCTCCGGCCGGTGGGGGTCGCGGCGAGGATACGCGGATGGGAGGTGGGGGTGTGTCGTTCCTGCGCCGCGAACAGCGTCTCGTTGAGCTTCTCGCCCGGTCGCAGCCCGGTGTAGCGGATGTCGATGTCGGATGCGTGCACGGAGCGGGCGAACTTGCGGACCAGGTCCACGATCCGCACCGGACCGGTCATGTCCAGGACGAACACCTCGCCGCCGCTGGCCATGCGGGCCGTCTCCAGGACCAGGCCGACGGCCTCCTCGACGGTCATGAAGAACCGTGTCGCGTCCGGGTGGGTGACCGTCACCGGGGAGCCCGCATCGAGCTGCTGGGCCACGACCGACAGCAGCGAGCCGCGGCTGCCCAGCACGTTGGCGAAGCGGACGGCCGCGAACACGGTGCCGGGCGGGGCGTCCTGCTGGCTGTTGCGCACGACGAGTTCGGCCAGCCGCTTGGTCGCGCCGAGCACCGACACCGGGTCGGCCGCCTTGTCGGTGGAGATCAGGACGAAGCGTGAGGTTCCGGTGGCCGCGGCGGCACGGACCAGGTTCTCGGTGCCGCGGACGTTCGTCTTCACGCCTTCGCACGGGTGCAGTTCGAGCAGCGGGAGGTGTTTGTGGGCGGCCGCGTGGAAGACCACCTCGGGGCGCAGCTCGCGGAAGACCTGGTCGATGCGGCGGCGGTCCCGGATGTCGGAGATCACCACGTCGTCGGCGTGCAGGGCGTCGCCGTTCAGTTCCAGTTGCAGCCGGTGCAGGTTCGACTCGTCGTGGTCGAGCAGGAAGAGCCGGCTCGGGCCGAAGGCGCGCAGCTGGTGGCAGAGTTCGCTGCCGATCGAACCGCCGGCGCCGGTCACCAGGACCCGCCTCCCGGCGATCACCGACCGCGCCTCGGGACCGACCACGTGCATTTCGGCGCGGCCGATCAACTCGGGCACGTCCAGGGAGCGCATGTCGCTGCCCACCACGTCACGCTGGAGCGCCGCCACGAACGAGGGCAGGTACCGCACGCTCGCCCCGGCGGTCTCGGCGGCCCGGGCGACCCGGCTGAAGCGGTCCGCGGCCAGGCCGGGGATGGCGACGACGACCGCCTGGATGCGGTGCGCGAGCACTGCCGCACGGGTGTCGTCCAGGCCGCCGAGGACGGGCAGTTCCCCGACAGTGGCGGCGCGGCGTTTCGCCGTGTCGTCGTCCAGGAATCCGACCGGGTCGAGCCCGAACTGCGGGGTGCGCACCAGGTCCCGTGCGAGTTCCCGTCCGGCCTCCCCGGCCCCGATCACCAGGGTGCGCAGGCCTGCGGGCCGACGCGTCACGGTCCGTGCGGCCAGCCGCTCGCAGACCCGGTCGACCTGCCGCTCGGTGAGCGCCGGGTACAGGGGCAGCGACAGCAGCTGCGGGAAGAGCTCGTCGGCGCCCGGGAGACCGCCCGGCGGGATGATCGCCGTGTCCCGGAAGTGCGGCATGTGGTGCAGGGGGATGAAGTGCACGGAGGTTCCGATGCCCTGCTCGGCCAGCCTACGGATCAGTTCGTCACGGCCGGTTCCGTACTCCTCCGTCACGCGCACGACGTAGAGGTGACGGGCGTGTCGCCCCGGAGTGGTGGCGTCGAGCGGCTCGAGTCCGGGGACGTTCTCCAGGGCTGTGTCGTATCGCTCGGCGAGCGCGTGCCGCCGCTCCTGCCAGGCGTCGAAGTGGTGGAGCTGGGCCCGGCCGATGGCCGCCTGGAGGTCCGTCATGTTGGCCTTCAGTCCCGCCTCCTCGACGGTGTACCGCCAGCTGCCGCCCGGCAGATGGCGTCGCCAGGCGTCGGCGGACATGCCGTGCAGGCGCGTACGGCGGATACGGTCGGCGAGTTCCGGGTCGTCGGTGGTGACCATGCCGCCCTCGCCGATGGGCAGGTTCTTGGTGGCGTAGAAGCTGAAGCAGGCCGCCGCCGACAGGCCGCCCACGGGCCGGTCGCCCACCGAGGTGCCCAGGGCGTGTGCGGCATCCTCGACGACGTGCGTGAGGGGGAGCCCGGCGGCCTCGGCCAGCTCGGCGACCGGGGCCGGAGCTCCGGCGTAGTGCAGGACCATCATCGCCCGGGGCCCGCACGCCCGGGCCGCTCGCGCGACGCCGGCCGGCGTCACCATCGCGGTGCGCGGATCCACGTCGACCAGTACGGGCCGCAGCCCCGCGTGCAGCACGGCCTGGGCAGCCCCGCAGAAGGTCACGGCCGGGACCAGGACCGCCGCGCCGGCGGGCAACTCCAGGGCGCGCAGCGCCAGTTCGAGGGCGGCCGTGCAGGAGCTCACCGCGACGGCGTGGGCGGCACCGACGTATGATGCAAACTCACGTTCGAAGGCCACCGTCTCCGGGCCGGTGGTCACCCAGCCCGAGGCGAGCACCCGCTGGGCCGCGCGCCGCGCCTGCGGACTGATCCAGGTGACGGCGAAGGGTACGTCCCGCTCTTCCGGCGACGCCGGGGCGGCGCCGTCCGTTGCGGCCCAGAAGTGCTCGGCCCTCGCCTGCTTGACCTGCAGCCTGTGAACTGTCATGTCGCGCTCCCCACTGCTGACTCTCCCGGGGAACGGCCGGTGCGGCCCCCAAAGGGACAGTGATTACGTGACGCTGATGGCGTATATTTACGACGTATACATACACTTTGCGCCAGGTGATGCGTAGAGTCAACACGAGCAGGGTCGACACGAGCGGAACCACGACATGGGCGGACCGTCGGGAGGCGAGTCATGGCCAAGGAACGGGCCGGGGCACGGGGCAAGGCGGAGGAGGGCGCGGCCGGTCCGGCGCGCCGCGCCAGCGACCGGGGCCAGTACGGCAGGCTGAGCCGCGAGCGCGTGCTGGCCAGCGCGCTGGAGCTGGTGGACCGGGAGGGCCTGGCGGCGCTGAGCATGCGCCGGCTGGGCACCGAGCTCGGCGTGGAGGCGATGGCCCTGTACCGGTACGCGGCGAGCAAGGACGCCCTGCTGGACGGCCTGGTCGAGGCCCTGTACACGGAGCTCGAGGAGCGCCTGGGCACCGGCCCCGGCGCGGCCGTCGTGGCGGGAGTGCCCGCGTGGCGCGCCGAACTGCACCGGATCGCGCGGGCGACATACGAGGTCTGCCTGGCCCATCCGCAAGCGGTGCCGCTGATCGCCACCCGTATGCTCGCGGTCCCCCTGGCGCGACGGCCGCTCGCCGTACTGAAGGACCACGAGCGGGTGCTCACTCTGCTGCGCCGGGCCGGCCTCGACGACACCCGTACGGCCGCCGCCTTCCAGGCCTTCACCGGCTGGCTCCTCGGCTATGTGTTCGTGGAGTTGCGCCCGATGGTGGACAACCCCGAGGAACGCGATCTCGCCTTCCGCCTAGGCCTGCACCGCATGCCGCAGCAGGAACTGCCCACGCTCCGTGAGACCGCCACGACCCTCGCCGAACGGGGCGGCCCGGAAGGCCTGGCCGCCGGGGTCGACGCATTGCTCGACCGCTTCGCGGGAACGGAAGCCTGACGGACCGCAGCGCCCGGTGCGCCACGGCCGGCCGGGCCTGCTGGTACTCGCTCTGGCACGCTCACCTGGCGGCGGGTCGTCGGACCGGTGCCGTTCGCGCCCGCTCCGGCATCGCGGACTGACGCCGGGTGATCCTGGCCGCTCTGATCGACGGCCCGCCTCATGCGGCGCTACGACGTCCCTGTCCCCAGTGCTGAGCCTGCCGCCCACCGTCGCCGAGGCCCCTCGGCCGTGGCGGCGGCAGCGCATGTGGGGGGCACGCTCGCTGCGAGATCACAGAACCGTCCGCTTCGTCCTCCTGGAGGCCTTCGCCTCCCCCGGTCGCGGATCGCGGAGATCACGCCCCGTGACGGGCATCCGGCGGCGCCCACGCCGCGGCAGACAACACGAAGAAGGGCCCCCACAGGCTCTCGCCTGCGAAGACCCTCCGCACCGTCGGGACGACAGGATTTGAACCTGCGACCCCTTGACCCCCAGTCAAGTGCGCTACCAAGCTGCGCCACGTCCCGGTGCGCTTTCCACGGTGAACCGCGTGATCGCGCGAACAGCACTTTACCCCACGCGGGGGGCCAGGCCGAAAAAGGCTGCGGGGGCGCGGGACAATCGGCGTATGGGCAGCACATCCTCAGGACGGCCGAGGGACGCACGGGACCGGGACGACGAGGGCCGGGCACGCAACGCCCGACCGCGGGACGGGCTCGGGCGGCCCCTGCCGTACGGCACGGACGGGGTGGCCCGGCAGCCCGAGGGCGTCGTACGGACTCCGGAGCGGAGCGTCGCCGAGGCGCAGGGGCTGCTGGACGGCGGAAGGCCCTTCCATGCGCACGAGGTGTTCGAGGACGCGTGGAAGTCGGGGCCCGAGGAGGAAAGGGAGCTGTGGCGCGGGCTGGCCCAACTCGCCGTGGGGCTCACCCACGCCGCCCGCGGAAATGTCACGGGCGGTGCCCGGCTGCTGCGGCGGGGGGCCGGGGCGGTGGAGGGCTGGGCGACGGAATCGGGGCGGCGGACGCCGTACGGGATGGATCTGGCGGGGCTGATCGGGTGGGCGCGGGGGCTGGCGGAGGCCGTGGAGCGGGGCGGCGGGCCGATCGACGCGCGAGGGCAGGCGCCGCGGCTGCGGGGGTAGGGAGCGACGTCGGAGGACGGCGTGGTTTCTGTGGGTCGGAAGCCCACGGCGGAAGCCCACGGCGGAAATCGGGCGACGCGGATTCCACGGGAGGAGCGGCCCAGGAAGGAAGCCGGGCAGCAGCCCAGCGGCCGCGGTGGGGCCCGCGACCGCCCGACGGCCGGAAGCACCCCGCCCGTACGCCACGCACCCGGGCCCGCCAACCCGAACGCACGGCCGACGCCCCGGCCCGGCAACCCACGCAGACCCCTTCCGAATCAGCCCGGACACGGAACCGACAGCCGTGCTCCGCGGTCCCGGCCCACCGCGCACCGCAGCCACCACAGCCGACGCGCTGCACCCACTGTCAGTGCCGTGCGGCAGACTCTGGGTGTGCGAGAGATTCATGTCATCGGTATCGGAGCGGGCGACCCCGACCAGCTCACCCTGCAGGCGGTCCAGGCGCTGCGGAGTACGGACGTGTTCTTCGTCCTGGACAAGGGCGAGGTGAAGAGCGACCTCACGCGGCTCCGGCGGGACATGCTCGACGCGCACATACCGGAGGGGAGGTCGTACCGGATCGTCGAGGCCAGGGATCCCGACCGGGACCGGAAGGCGGGCGGCGCGGCCTACTCCCCCGCCGTCGGGGACTGGCGCAGTGCCCGTGCCGACATCTACGAGCGGTTGATCAGCGAGGAGCTGGGCGAGGGGGAGCGCGGCGCGTTCCTGGTGTGGGGGGATCCCGCCCTGTACGACAGCACGATCGCGATTCTGGACGAGGTGCTGGAGCGGGGTGCCGTCGACTTCGCGTACGACGTCGTGCCCGGCATCAGCAGCGTCTCGGCGCTCGTCGCCCGGCATCGGACAGGCCTGAACCGTGTCGCCCGCCCGGTCCAGATCACCACGGGGCGCCGGCTCGCGGAGGGCTTCCCCGAGGGCGTGGACGACGTGGTGGTGATGCTGGACGCGCACCAGACCTTCCGGCAGTACGTCGACCAGGACATCGACATCTACTGGGGCGCGTACATAGGTACCCCGGACGAGATCCTCGCGTCCGGCCCGATCGCCGAGGCCGCCCCCCGCATCGAGCGGCTGCGCGCCGAGGCACGGGAGCGCAAGGGCTGGATCATGGACACGTATCTGCTGCGCCGCAACCCCAAGGACCAGTAGACCTGCAGTGAGCTGTTCACGCGGACGGTCGGCCATCGAGCGTGCCAGGAACCGCGACGAGGTCCTGCGGGCCGTCGACCGCATCCGCGCGTCCGTCACGGCGAGTTGAGACCCAGCCGTTCCAGGACCCCCGCGACATCGGGCACCGGGCTCACGCCCTCCGGCAGTGGCGGGCGTCGTACGACCACGACCGGTAGGCGGAGTTGGCGGGCGGCTGTCAGTTTGGCGGCTGTGGCCTCTCCCCCGCTGTCCTTGGTCACCAGGACGTCGACGAGGTACTCGCGCAGCAGCGTCGTCTCGTCGGCGACCGTGAACGGCCCACGCGCCAGCAGCACTTCGGTGTGCGGTGGCATCGGCGGCTCGGGGGGCTCCACGGACCGTACGACGAAGTGACGGTCGGTCAGGTGGGCGAAGGCGGAGAGGTCCATGCGGCCCGTGGTGAGGAACACCCGGGGGCCGAAACGCGGCAGCAGGTCCGCCGCCGCGGCCAGGGAGCCGGCCTGGTGCCAGCGGTCCTCGGCGCCGGGCCGCCAGCCCGGGCGGCGCAGGACGACGGCCGGTACGCCGGTCGCCGCCGCGGCCCGGGCCGCGTTCGCCGTGATCGCCTCGGCGAAGGGGTGCGTGGCGTCGACCAGGGCGTCCACGTGCTGCTCGCGCAGCCACTCGGCCAGCCCTTCCGCCCCGCCGAAGCCGCCGATCCGTACGTCACCCGCCAGCGCCCCCGGCCGGGTCACGCGACCGGCGAGCGAGGTGGTGACGCGGACGCCTGGGTGGGCTGTGAGGGCGGCGGCGAGTTCGCGGGCCTCGGTGGTGCCGCCGAGGATCAGGATGTGGGGGGACACGGGACGAGCGTACGAGGTCGTCAGGAGGGAACGGCGACCGGCGTCTCGGCGAGGTCCTGATGGCCGTGGCGTCGGCACCAGCTGAGGATGTACAGCTCGTGGCGGCCGCACCAGCGGAACACCGCCTGGCAGTTCAGCGGCAGGTCCGGCGGGTGTTCCCGGCGATCGGTCATGAGGGGGCCGAGGTAGCCGACGAGTTTGTTCGCCGTGTTGAGCGGGACCCGGGCGGCCTCGCTGAGGGTGCGGTAGTCGGTGGCCCGGCCGGAGGCGATGGCACCGGCGAGACGGGCACTGGTCGCACCGCGCCGGCCCGCAGTGAAGTGGCTGTGCACGCTGGGCCTGGTCCCGTCGACGCCGGTCGGGAAGCGGGACAGTGGCAGAGAGCGCCCCGCGGCGGCCGTACGGACGGCCTCGATCAGGTCGGCGGGGCCGCAGGACTTCTGGACGACGCCGAGCACGTCGGGGCGGTCGACCGCCTCCTCCAGCAGGTCGCGCTCGACGCCGTGGCCCTGCACCGCGATCACCGCGGGGGCGCCGCGCTGCAGCTCGTGCAGCTTGTCCAGTACGTCGAGGCCGTCGAAGGTGCGCTCCAACCGGTGGTCGTTCCACAGCAGATCGGCCAGGACGACGTCGTAGCGGAGCCGTCCGTCGACGGCCCGTCGGACGGCGGCCGGGGAGTCGGCGAGCACCACCTGGGCCCGGTCGAGGCCCTCGCGCAGGACCGGCTCCACGATCCTGCCGAGCGCGGCCGCCACCAGTACACGCAGCTGTTCGGTCACCCGCCTCACCTTCGCCTCGTCCAGGGGGTATCGGCAAGATGTTGCGGGGTACGTCCCGGAAATCAAGGGGTCTTGCCACAACTCCGTGCAGAACGGTGTCTTTTGCGGCTGACGGCGCTCGGCGACCCGACAAGACTTGACCGTATGTCGAGCGGCTTTGTGAGCCGCCGGTCGCCGTTCCTGGTGGTGCAGGCAAGGGGGAGCCGGGACAGTACCCCGAGGAACGACACGCGGGGCGGCCCCGTTCTCGGGGCCGCCCCGCACACGCACCTCCGTCAGCCCTGGCGGGCCTTGAAACGGGGGTCCTTCTTGTTGATCACGAAGACCGTGCCGCGCCTGCGGACCACCTGGGCCCCGGGCCTAGACTTCAGTGAGCGCAAGGACTTGCGCACCTTCATTGCTCTGCTCTCCTCACCTCTCGGTCAGCGGCGGGCCGCCGCCGTGCGGCCGTAGCGGCGCTCGAAGCGCTCGACGCGGCCGGCCGTGTCCAGGACCCGTGATGTGCCGGTGTAGAAGGGGTGGGACGCCGACGAGATCTCGACGTCGATCACGGGGTAGGTGTTGCCGTCCTCCCACTCGATCGTCCGGGACGAGTCGGCGGTGGAGCGGGTCAGGAACGCGACGTCCGCGGCACGGTCGCGGAAGACCACGGGCCGGGAGTCGGGATGGATGCGGGGCTTCATGGGGTTTCCTTCCTACGGGCCTGTGCTACGAGGCCCGTACGGGCTGTGCTCCGAGGCTGTCGAGCGCTCTTGCGAGCCGTTCAGCGCTCCTCGCGGAACGCGACGTGCTCGCCGGCCACCGGGTCGTACTTGCGCAGGACCAGCCGGTCGGGGTGGTTCTGGCGGTTCTTGCGGGTCACGTAGGTGACGCCGGTTCCGGCCGTCGACTTCAACGTGACGACGGGGCGCGCGGTGCTGCGTGCCATGAGGTCCTCCCTTCGCCCACGCCACGGATCGGCTAATTTGATCCGAGCATGTCAATCACATGCGGTCCAACAACGCCTGTGCCTGTCGCATTCCCGCAGGGGCGGAGTCAGCGGAGCAGCAGTTGTACGCCGCCTATGACCGTCGCCGCGATGACGAGCTGCTCGAAGAGGCGTTGGTTGATTCGGTTCACAGCCCATTTGCCGAACAACGCACCGGGCACGACGAAGATCGCGAGTGCGGCGTCGAGGAGCAGTGAGCGGCCGTCGATCAGACCGAGGCCCGCGCTGAACGGCACCTTGGTGACATTGACGATCAGGAAGAAGAAGGCCGAGGTGCCGAGGAAGCCGAGCTTGCGGAAGCCGGCCGAGAGGAGATACATCGACATCACCGGTCCGCCCGCGTTGGCGACCATGGTGGTGAAGCCGCCGAGGACGCCGTACGAGCGGGCCTTGATCCGGCCGGACCGGGTGGTGACCGAGTCCGGTTCCTCCTCGGCGTCGGCCTTGCGCCGGCGCCAGAGCGTCACCGCTGCCATCAGCAGCAGGATCGCGCCGATGGACGTGCGCATGGTGCCGTCGTCGGCCCACAACAGGAACAGCGTGCCGACGACCACGCCCGCCGCGACCGCCGGAAAGAGCCGCCAGAGGGTGGGCCAGTGGGCGTGGCGACGGTAGGTGAGAACCGCGAGGACGTCGCCGGCGATCAGGACGGGCAGGAGCACGCCGGTGGAGGCGCGGGCGGGCAGGACCGCGGCGAAGATGGCGAGGCTCACCGTGTTGGCCCCGCTCACGGCGGTCTTGGAGAAGCCGACGAGGAGGGCGGCGAAGGCGAGGGCGGCGAATTCCCAGGCGGTTATGTGCCAGAGCGTCATCGTGTTCATGCGGGGACCGATGCTATGTGCAGGGAACCGGGTGAGGTAAGGACCGTCTCGCTGGTTGGCACCCGGCATTGGTGCGGGCGTCTCATGGGGGCCGCAGCCCCCAGACCCCCTCTTCGGCGCTGAACGGGCCTCGTCCTCACACGCCGGACGGGCTGGAGTGCCGGTCGGCGTCGAGAAGTGCTGTCGCCCGGGAAGATCCCACCGAATGGGAGGATTCCCCCGCACCGTCGCCTACACAGTTGGAGGAGACATGGCCGACGCCCGTGAGCACGTCCTCGCCGGCATCCGCGGCTCGGTCCACGTGCGCGAGTGGTCGCGCGAACGGCCCCGGTATGTCGCGCTGATCGTGCACGGTTACGGCGAACATATCGGGCGGTACGAGGAGTTGGCCGCTGTGTTGGTGGGGCATGGGGCGGCCGTGTTCGGGGCCGATCACATGGGGCACGGGGGGTCGGCGGGCGAGCGGGTGCTGATCGAGGACTTCGAGGAGGTCGTCGGTGACGTGCATGCCGTGAGTGCGCTGGCGCGGGATGCGTATGCCGGGGTGCCGGTCGTGGTCGTCGGGCACTCGATGGGCGGGTTGATCTCCGCGCGGTACGCCCAGCGCTACGGCGACGAGCTCGCCGCGCTCGTGCTGTCCGGGCCGGTGATCGGGGGCTGGGAGCTGCCGGGGCGGTTGCTCTCGATGGACGAGATTCCGGACACGCCCATCAGTCCGGCCGCGCTGTCCCGGGATTCCGCGGTCGGGGCGGCGTACGCGGCCGATCCGCTGGTCTGGCACGGGGCGATGAAACGGCCGACCGTGGAGGCGTTCGTGCGGACGCTGCAGGTCGTGGCCCAGGGGGGTGACGTCGGTCGGCTTCCCGTGCTGTGGCTGCACGGCGAGGAGGATCGGCTGGTGCCGGTCGGCGGGAGCCGGGTCGGGGTCGAGGCGTTGAGCGGGGGCGATCTCACCGAGCACATCTATCGCGGTGCTCGGCACGAGGTCTTCCACGAGACGAACAAGACCGAGGTCGTCGCCGACCTCGTCCGCTTTCTGGACAGGGTGCTCGCGCACTGAGACAACGGTGGCCGGCGCGGCGCAGTGTTTGCACCGGTTCGCCAGGGGCACCCGCGCCCGCGTGGAGTGACTGCGCGGTGCGGGCCGCGCAACGCTCCGGACCAGCCCCTACGACGCGAGGAGAAGCACCCTATGACCGTGGTGAAGAGCACGCTTCCGGAATCGGCCCGCAAGATCGTCGGGGAGGCACTGCAGAGCACTCTCGTGGATCTCCTCGGCCTCTCGCTGATCGGGAAGCAGGCGCACTGGAACATCGTGGGCCCGCGCTTCCGCTCGATCCACCTGCAGCTGGACGAGGTGGTGGCCACGGCACGGTCCTACGCCGACACCGTGGCGGAGCGCTCCGCGGCGCTCGGTCTGCCGCCCGACGGCCGGCCGGAGACGATCGCGGCCGCGTACACGCTGCCCGGCCCGAAGAACGGCTGGATGCGGGACACGGAGGTCGTGCAGGTGATGCTGGATGCGCTGGAGGCGGCGATCGGGCGGCTGCGCGAGCGCGTCGCCGCGACCGACGAGCCCGATCCGGTCACCCAGGACCTGCTGATCTCCCTCACCGCCGAGTTGGAGAAGCAGCGGTGGATGTTCGACGCCGAGAACTTTCCCAGCGACAACTGAACTGTGTCGCACGGAAACTGACTCTTCGTCAGCCAGACACACACGTATGGAAAGGGGCACGCGATGACCGACGCCCTCGAACTCGACGCGCTGTGGGACGACTTCCACCGCGTAGTGAACATGACCTCGCAGGAGCTGGCCGCCTGGCTGCGGGTGAGTGACGCCGACGAGACCACCGAGCCCCTGCCCGAGCACGCGGGCACACCGACCGGCCGGCACGTCCTCGCCATCCTCCAGAAGCGGCGCACCGACCTCACCGACGACGACATCCGGGTGATGTACGAGGTGGTGGACACGGTGGAGGCGCAGACCGATACGGAGAACGAGCCCGAGGCCGAGGACACCCGTCGCCGGCACCTGCTGATGACGATCGGCCACGATCCGCTGAGGCCATGAGCGAGCCTCGGTACCGCTCACCCGAGCAGCCACCCCCCGTCCACGCTCAACTCCACCGCGTTCACCGACCTGTTGCGCAGCAGGAAGTCCACCGCGTCCACCACGTCCGCCATGGTGGCGAGCCGTCCGGTCGGTGTCCGGGCACGCAGTCCCGCCAGCACCTCCTCCGGCTTGTCCCGCCAGTACGGGCTGTCGCCCACGACCCCGGGATGGATCGCGTTCACCCGCACCGGGGCGAGCTCGACGGCGAGGGTGTTCACCAGGCCCCGTACACCCGCGTTGACCGTCGCCACCGTCGTCGCCCCCGGATACGGCCGCTCCTTCGCCTGCCCGCCGAACACGACGATCGCGCTGTCGTCGGTCATCCGCGGCCGCAGGACGTGCACGACCTCGGTGTAGCCGACGAGTTTGAGGGTGACCAGGCGCAGGGCGGCGGTGATGTCGTAGTCGGTCGCCCGGTTCTCGTCGCGGGAGACGCCCGCCAGGACCAGGTGGTCGACGCGGCCGATGTCGGCCAACGCCCCGGCTATCTCGCGCGGTTGGGACAGATCGAGGGCGAGGCCCCGGCCGCCGATCTCCTTCGCGACGGCCTCCGCACGCCCGGCGTCGCGGCCGGTGAGGACGACCTCGTCGCCCCTTTCCGTACGCGCCCGGGCGAACTCACGGCCGATGCCCGACGTACCGCCGACGACCAGGACACTGCTCATGGCTCCAGGGCCTCCCTCAGATACTCCCAGTCCCGTGTGAACCGGTACGAGTGGCGGGACGGCGGCTGTGGCGCCTGGGTCTCCAGCCAGCGCAGGGGTCCTGTACCGGCGTTGGAGAAGCCGTGCACACAACCGGCGCCCGCCCAGGCGCAGTCGCCGGGTCCGAGGCGATAGCTCTCGCCGTCGAAGGTGGCGTTCGCCTCCCCTTCGAGGAACAGATACGTCTCCTCGAAGGGGTGGTCGTGCGGGCCGGCGACGCCGTCGGGCGCGTACTGCACCATGAACATCGTCGAGGCGACCGCGCCCAGGTCGCCGTCGACCATCATCTTGACCGTGATGCCGCTGTAGACGAGCAGCGCGGTGCGCATGCTCGCCGAGACCGCGAGGAGGTCCTGAGACTGTTTCCCGGGGTCCATCTGGGCGGGCTCGAAGTGGCCCAGGGACCGGGTGCGCGGGTCGCGGACGTCCATGCGGACGGGATCGCGCGCGGGCAGGGGAGGCACGTTCTGGGTGTCGTGGCCGTAGCGCGCCCTCGGCACCGGGGCCAGCATGTCCGCCCAGCGCGCGGCCGTGTCCCCGGCGCCGCGCCAGGCGTGCGGGACGCCGGTCGGGAGGAGGCCGTAGTCGCCCTCCTCCAGCAGGAACGCCCCCTCCGGCACATCGAGGATCACGGTCCCGTCGAGGATGTGGAAGCTCTCCTCGTACGAGTGCACATGGGCCGGCACCCGCCCGTCCGGCCGCAGTTCGCACAGGCCGAAGCCGGTGTGCACGCTGCCGTCGTCCTCGCCGACCAACGTCCGCCTGCGGTGGCCCAGTCGGTCGTACGGCGGCTCGGGCACCTCGGCGGCCCGTCGCACCAGATACCGGGTCATGCGGTCGGCTTCGCCTCCTTGGCCGCGAGGAGCCGGTCGCGCGACTCCTCGACCAGCCGCCGGGCCCGCGCCACGTCGGCCGTCAACCTGCCGTCGCGCTTACGGATCACGCCGTCGACGATGACCGTCTCGACGTTGGACACGTCGGCCGAGAGCGTCACCGCGGCGGCCGGGTCGTGCACCGGTGCGACATTGAGGGCGGTGGCGTCGAGGGCGACGACGTCGGCGCGCTTGCCGGGGGTCAGGGAACCGGTGCGGTGCTCCAGTCCCGCGACATGCGCGCCGTTCGTCGTCGCGATCCCCAGCATCTGACGCGCCGTCAACATCGTTTCGGGCACCGGCACATCGGCCTGCCAGCAGTCGGCGTTGACGCGCGCCCGCTCGGCGCCGAAGGCCGCGCGGATCTGGGTGAACATGTCGCCGGGGACGGTGGTGACGACATCGATGCTGAGCGAGGGCCGCAGTCCGTACTCGATCGCCTTCATCACCGGTGGCCAGCCGTGCCCCATCTGCGTCTCGACCTGCGGCGCGATGGACACCGTACCGCCGCTGTCGGCGACCAGCCGCCACTCCTCCGCGCTGAGGTAACAGCAGTGGATGTAGGTGGTGTCCGGACCGAGGAGCCCCAGGTCGTTCAGTTGCTTCACCATGCCGAAGCGGCCCGCCAACCGGCCCATCGCCACATGCACGGTGAGGGGGATGCCGAGTTCGCGGGCGAGGGCCCATTCGCTCGTGACCACGTCGTTGACGCAGAAGCCGGGGCCGCGGGTGGCCAGGGCCATGGTCAGCAGGCCTTCGTCGGAGGCGAAGTACTGGGTGCGGACACGGCGTACGTCGTCGCCCGGGATCGCGATCTTGCTCTCGAACCAGTAGTCGGCGAGGGAGGTGTTGGCGCTGCCGTACGCGTACTGCGCGCGGATGCCCGTCTCGCCGAGTGCCTGGATCGCCGCGTCGGGGTGCTCGGGCGTGTTGTTGATGTGGGACCAGTCGACGAGGGTGGTGATGCCGGCGTTGAGGCATTCCAGGGCGCCGGCGAGGTTGGCCGCGTACACGTCCTCGGGCGTGTAGAGCGGGGCGAAGGTGTCGAGGATGTCGACGAAGTAGTCGTCCAGGGTGGCGTCGGGGGCGACGCCCCGGATGGACGCCTCCCAGGTGTGACGGTGGGTGTCGACGAAGCCGGGGATCACGATCCGTCCGGTCATGTCGAGCACCTCGGCGTCGGCGCTGATCTCCGGCCGCACGGCCGCGATCTTCCCGTCCTCGATCAGGACGTCACCCCTCGGCAGATCCCCGATGGCGGGGTCCATCGAGATGACGTGCCCGGCGCGAAGGAGTGTCCGATTGGTCATCGCGCTTCCTCCTCAGGGGTGTTCAGTACGCGGCGAGACTCCTCAGGGCCGCCACGAGCTTCTCTACGGTGGGAATGACCTGTTCCTCCAGCGCGTCGGCGAACGGCAGCGGCACGCACTCCCCCGCCACCCGTCGCACCGGCGCGTCCAGCAGGCCGAACCCCTCGTCGGCGACGACCGACACGAGCGTGGCACCCCAGCCGCCCTGGTACGGGTTCTCCTCGACGGTGACGAGCCGCGAGGTCTTGGCGAGGGAGGCGAGAACGGTGGCGGTGTCGAGCGGGATCAGGCTGCGCAGGTCGACGACCTCGACCCCGATGCCTTCCGGGGCCAGGAGGTCGGCGGCCTTCAGGGCCACCGGCACCATGGAGGCGAGGGCGACCAGGGTCACGTCTGCGCCTTCGCGGACGACGGCGGCGCGGCCGAGCTCGACGACGTGCTCCGGGAGCGGCGGTGCGCCCTTGCTCGCCAGCAGGCCCTTGTGCTCGAAGAAGACGACCGGGTCGTCGCTGCGGATCGCGGCCGCCATCATGCCGATCACGTCGGCGGGGGTGGCGGGAGCCGCGATCTTCAGTCCGGGGACGGTCAGCGCCCAGTTCTCGGTGGCCTGCGAGTGCTGGGCGCCGAAACCCAGCCCGCCGCCGTTCGCGGTCCGCACCACGAGCGGGACCGTGACCTGACCACCCGTCATGTACCGGACTTTCGGTATTTCGTTGGCGAGGTAGTCCCAGCAACAGGCGAGGAAGTCGGAGAACATGATCTCGGCGACCGGCCGCATTCCGGTCATCGCGGCGCCCATCGCCGCGCCCACGATGGCCTGTTCGGAGATCGGTGTGTCCCACACCCGCTCGGGCCCGAACTCCTTGAGCAGCCCGACGGTCGTCTTGAACACCCCGCCCGCCTCGCCGATGTCCTCCCCCAGGCACACCACGGACGCGTCCCGGCGCATCTCGCGCGCGATGCCCTCGGCGACCGCCTCCCGATAGGTGATCACGTCCGCCATGCCGCACCTCCGTCCGCCCATACGTCGGTCAGCGCCTCCCGCGGATCGGGCGGCGGCGCGTTCTTCGCCGCCTCGACCGCCTTCTCCACGACGTCACGCGCGCGTTCGTCGGCCGCGGTGACCGTCTCCTCGGTCACCCCCAGCTCGAACAGCCGTCCTCGTGCGAGGTCCAACGGGTCGTGCTTGAGCCAGCGTTCGACCTCCTCGGCCGGACGGTAGGTCGCCGGGTCGGCACGGCTGTGCCCGAAGTGCCGGTAGGTCTCGGCCTCCAGCAGCGCGGGGCCGTCTCCGGCGCGGGCCCGCCGGGCCAGAGCGGTCACCGCCTCCTTGACCTCGACGACGTCGTTGCCGTCGACGACCTCCCCGGGGATGCCGTAGGCGGGCGCCCGGTCGGCCGCGGGCCGGGCCACTGCCGTGACGTCGGCGATCGGCGTGTACTCCATGTACAGGTTGTTCTCGCAGACGAACAGCACCGGCAGCTTCCATACGGCGGCCAGGTTGAGCGCCTCGTGGAAGGCGCCGATGTTGGTGGCGCCGTCGCCGAAGAACGCGACCGCCAGCTGTCCGGTGCCCCGCAGTCGGGCCGACCAGGCGGCACCGACCGCCATGGGGAGATGGGCGCCGACGATGGCGTAGGAGCCGAGCATGAACGCGTCGGCCTTGGTGAGGTGCATGGAGCCGCCCTTGGCCTTGCACAACCCCGTCGCCCGGCTCATGAGTTCGGCGAGACACTCCTCGGGGGTGGCGCCGCGGGCCATGGCGTGGTGGTGGCCGCGGTAGGTGGCGAAGACGTAGTCGTCGGGGCGCAGGGCGGCGCTCGTGCCGACGGCTATCGCCTCGTGGCCGGCGGCGAGGTGGGTGGTGCCCTTGACCAGGCCGGACAGGAAGAGGTCGTGGGCGGCCTTCTCCGTACGGCGGATGAGGGCCATCTGCTCGTACAGGGCGAGGAGTTCGGCGGCTTCCATCAGCGGTCCCCGGTGTTGAGGTGGGACTGCGACTCCCGCCGGGTGTTGAGCTCGCCGCCCACCGTCCAGTACTTGCGGCCCGCCACCAGCAGCTCCTCGGCCGGGAACTTGGTGATGACCTCGCAGCCGTCGGCGGTGACGACCAGCTCCTCCTCGATACGGGCAGCCGACCAGCCGTCGGCGGCCGGCCAGTACGTCTCCAGGGCGAACACCATTCCCTCTTCGAGGACTTCGGGGTGGTCGAGGGAGACCAGGCGGCTGAAGATGGGCTTCTCCCAGATGGACAGGCCGACTCCGTGGCCGTACTGCAGCGCGAATGCCGCCGTCTCGTCGGCGAAGCCGAACTCCTCGGCGCGCGGCCAGACGCGGACGATGTCGGCGGTGGTGGCGCCCGGGCGGACGAGGGCGATGGCCTCGTCCATGTACGCGCGGCAGCGGACGTAGGCGTCGCGCTGGGCGCGGGAGGCGCTGCCGACGGCGAAGGTGCGGTAGTAGCAGGTGCGGTAGCCGAGGTGGCTGTGCAGGATGTCGAAGAAGGCGGGGTCGCCGGGGCGGATCAGACGGTCGCTGTAGACGTGCGGGTGGGGTGAACAGCGTTCCCCGGAGATGGCGTTGACGCCTTCGACGTACTCGCTGCCGAGGTCGTAGAGGACCTTGCTGACCAGGCCGACGCACTCGTTCTCGCGCACGCCGGGACGGAGGTAGCCGTAGAGCTCCTCGTAGGCGGCGTCGACCATCGCGCAGGCCTGGGTGAGCAGGGAGATCTCGTCACGGGTTTTCGTCCGGCGGGCCTCCAGGAAGACCTGCTGGCCGTCGACGACGTCGATGCCCTCGGCGCGCAGGGCGGCCAGGATCGGCATCTCGGCGACGTCGATGCCCAACGGCTCGCCCGCCAGGCCGTGTTCGCGCAGTTCGGTGGCGATCTTCCGGGCCACGTCCTCGGCGATCCCGGCGTCCGGGTGGAAGGCGCCGCGCAGGGTGGAGATGCCGGCGCGAGCGCCGGTGGGCGGTCCGCCCTTGCCGTCGCTGTAGTCCAGCCAGGGATTGTAGAGCTGGTGATGGCGGGCGGCGGAGCCGAAGTCCCAGACGATCGGTTCGCCGCCCCGTACCAGGAGGGCGAAGCGGATCAGTTTGTCCATCGCCCAGGTGCCGATGTGCGTGGCGGTCATGTAGCGGATGTTGGCGAAGTCGAAGCTGAGCACCGCGCCCAGCGAGGAGCGGTTCAGGGTCTCGTGGAGCCGGGACAGGCGCTCTCTGCGCAGCCGGTCCAGGTCGATGCGCTCTTCCCAGTCGACGGCGTTCGGGCCGTATGTGCGGATCGCCATGGCGACCACCCCCACTTCGGAGTGAACGTCCGTCCGGTGTGGGTGTCAAGTGGTACTGAACACTCCTACCGGGCGTTCCGGCTGAACACGAACCACACCCCGACGGCCGGTTCGGCGCCGTCGTTGCGGTAGCGGTGCGGGGTCGTCGACTCGAAGCAGACGGCGTCGCCCGGGCGCAGGGTGTACTCGTCGAAACCGAGGGTGAGCACGAGCTCACCGGCCGTGAGATAGCCGTACTCGGTGCCGTCGTGCCGCATCAGGCCGCCGGAGCTGGAGGAGGACCCGCCGGGCCGGTAGGTCACCCGGAGGAAGTCGACGTCCGTGCCGGGCACATGGCCGAGACGCTCCCACACCACCCCCGAGTCCAGCTCCAGCGTCTCGTGCTCAGCGGCCCCGACCAGCGGTCCGATGCGGCGGCCGGGGTCGGCGGCGAAGGCGGCGAGGGCGTGCAGGACGGTGGCCGGAGCGGCGGACACGGTCACCGCCCGAGGCTCGGCGACCTCGCCGTCGTACCCGTCGAAGAGCGACTCCACGGAGATCGACAGCGCGGTCGTGATGGCGTACAGCGTGCTCACCGACGGCTGGCTCTTGCCGGTCTCTATCTGGGAGACCAGGCTCGCGGAGACCCCGATCTTCCGCGCGAGGGCACGCAGGCTCACGCCTTTCGCGAGGCGCTCCTGCCGGATGCGTGCACCCAAGGACGGCACGGAGGCGGGTGACACGGCTGGCTCCTCTCCGGGTCCGGCGTGTGAAGTCCCATTGAACAGCCACGTCCGGCCACAGGGGAAGGGCCGCCGACCGCCCCGGAGGGGTCACCTCGTACCTGGCGAGCTTTCCGGCATACCAGTCGGTCGTGGCTGCCGAGCCCAGGAACGGCAGCCGTCCCGGCCGACCCCGCCGCACCTACGGCCTGCCCGCCGGAAACACCGCCCGTACCTCCCAGCCGTGGCCGTCCCGTGGTCCGGCGTGCAGTTCGCCACCGGTCGCCGTCACCCGTTCCTTCAGGCCGACGAGGCCGAAGCCGCCGCCGTGGGCCGCCGCGAACGTCCTCGACCGGCGCCGGGTGTACGGCCTGTTGCGGCTGGCCGGCACGCCGCTGCGGGTGCTGGACCGGGCCCGGGTCCGCGAGACGGTCGTGCCGCTCGTCATCCTGGCCGGCGGCACCACCGCGATGGGCATGTACGGCTCCGAGCAGCTCAACAAGGCGGCCGGCACGACGATCAACACCGGGGGGCTCCTGCAGCTGGCCGGGTGCACGGTGCTCGGCGCGCTGACGATGTTCGCGGCGATCAGCTTCAGCCGGCCGCTGCTGCGGAGGGTGACGGCGGATCCGACGCAGGCGTCGGCGGAGTGACGGCCGGGAAGAGGTCCGTACACCCCGTGAGGCATGATCGACCCATGACCGACCCCACCCCCTCCGGCGCCCCGATCCGGGTGCTGATCGCCGACGACCAGGACATGGTCCGTACCGGCTTCCGGTTCTTCCTGGACGCCCAACCGGACATCACCGTGGTCGCGGAGGCGGCCGACGGCGAGGAGGCGGTGGCGCTCGCGCGGCGGCTTCGGCCGGACGTGTGTCTGCTGGACATCCGGATGCCGCGGCTGGACGGGCTCGAGGCGACGCGGCTGCTGGCGGGGCCGGATGTGGCGGATCCGATGCGGGTGGTCGTGGTGACCACGTTCGACCTCGACGAGTATGTGTACGGGGCGCTGCGTGGGGGTGCCTGCGGGTTTCTGCTCAAGGATTCGGGGCCCACGCTGCTTGCGGAGGCGGTGCGGGCGGCCGCCGCCGGGGACTCGCTGGTTTCGCCGTCGGTGACGGTGCGGTTGCTTCGCCATGTGACGGATCCTCAGCCGACCGTCCGTCGTTCGGTGCCGTCGGCGGAGGCTCTCACCGAGCGGGAGCTCGATGTGGTGCGGCTCGTTGCTCTTGGGCGGACGAATGCGGAGATCGCCGCGGAGTTGTATGTGTCCCTCTCCACGGTGAAGACCCATCTGTCCAGTGTTCAGCTGAAGTTGGCTGCTCGGAACAGGGTGGAGATTGCTGCGTGGGCCTGGCAGAACGGGCATGCGGGGAAGGGCGCCTGAGCGCAGTGCCGGGTCATGTTGTCGTGCGTCTGCTGTGCCGTCGTGGCTGGTCGCGCCCACGCGGCGGTAGCCGCAGATTCAACACAGCCCCGCGCCCCTTCAGGGCGTCAATGAACCGCGAACCGGCACGTTCAGCATCCTCGCCACCGTCCGCAGGACGCCGTTCTCGTTGTTCGACGGGGCGAGGTGCCGTGCCCTGGCTATGACCTCGGGGTGGGCGTTGGACACGGCGAAGGACCAGTCGGCCGCGTCCAGCATTTCGAGGTCGTTGAGGTAGTCGCCGAAGACCATCGTCTGGGCCGGGGTGATGCCGAGCTCCTGCTGGAGGCGGCGCAGGGCCGTGCCCTTGTTGGCGGTGCGGTTCATGATGTCGACCCAGTGTTCGCCGGAGACCACGACCTGGTGCGTGTCGGTGAAGCGGGTCAGGGCGGGGGCGGTGGTGTGTGCGGCGGAGCCGAAGTCGAAGAGGGCGACCTTGAGGATGTCGTCGTCGAGGGCGGTGGCGTCCGGGACGATGCGGTTCTCGACGTAGTACCGGCGCACCTCGGCCAGGAACGGCTCGTCCGTCCGTTCGACGTACGCCGACCGCTTGCCGCAGACGACCGCGCCGACGTCCACGCCGTCGGCCACCAGCCGCCGTACGGCCTCGACCACGCGCGCCACGACGCCCGGGCCCAGTGGGTCCGAGCTGAGCTCCACGCCGTCGCGGACCACGTACGCACCGTTCTCGGCGATGAACACCATGCCCTCGGCCACCTCGGCGAACTCCCGTGCCAGCGTGGCGTACTGGCGGCCGCTCGCCGGGCTGAACAGCACCCCGCGGCGGCGCAGTTCCGCCAGCGTCTCCCACAGGCCCGGCGGGATCCGCTTGGCGTCGTCCAGGAGCGTGCCGTCCATGTCCGTGACGATCAGGCGGATGTCGCCGGGGGTGGAGGGCAGGTCGGAGGTGGTGAGGAGGGGCGAGGGGGCGGAGGCGGACATGGGCTGCTTCCGGTCGGGGGCGCGGCGGGGCGCCGGAGGGTGGACAGCGGTCCCGCCACCCTACGTGAGGCCTCCGGGCGCCCCGGTCAGCCGTTCGAGCGGATCAGCCCGGCCAGATAGCGCCACAGCGACGACCGGCGCTTGGCCGCATGGTCCGGGACATCCGCTACGGCGGTCTCGGGCGCCTCGTCCGCTGTCGGCGCCGGCATCGCGGGCACCGGCCCGGCGAGCTCGTATCGCACCGGCAGGGAGCGCAGTCCGCGCATGAACGGCGAGGAGCGCCAAGGGAGTTGGTCGACCGGGAGGGCGAGCTCCAGGTGGGCGAACCGTTCGAAGACGCGGCTGACGCCGGCCATCGCGATGGTGGAGGCCAGCTCGCGGGCGGGGCACTGGCGGCGGCCCGCACCCCAGGCCAGGTGGGCGCGGCTACTGATGCTGGTGTCCGGGGTCATCTGCGCGGCGAAGAGGGGGTCGGCGTGGGCGGCGGCGGAGGAGACCCAGACGGGGTCGCCGGCCCGGATGACGTGGTTGCCCAGGGGGGTGTCCGCGGCCGCGAACCTCGGCACGAAGTTGACCAGCGGCGGCTTGCGCATGACGACGCGGTTCATGGTCTCGCGGACCATTCCGGCGGACAGCGCGGTGCGCACCCCGCCCTCGGTGTCACCGGCGATCACCTCGACGACGGTGTTGGAGATGAGGATGCCGACGTGGTCGGAGGTCATGCCGAGCAGCATGAACAGTTCCCGGGCCAGCGCGTCGACCGAGAGGTCGGGGTGGGCGGCGAGCAGGTGGGAGGGGAAGTCGTCGCCCGGCTTCCGGATCTTGGCGGCGGCGAGTTCGGTGAGGGTCACCAGGAGCCGTTCCAGGGCGGGTCCGGCGTCCGGGCCGGCGTCCAGGATCCGCCACATGTCCATCAGGGCGTCGTCGCCCTGGGAGCCGGGGAAGCCGAGCAGATGGCTCGCGGCCATCAGCGGGAGCGGACGGGAGAGCTGTGCCGAGAGGTCGGCATGGCCGGTGCGGCCGCCCTGGCCGAGGAGGCTGATCAGCTCGTCGGCGTAGCCGGTGACGGCCGCCTTCAGCCGCTTGGCCTGCGGCTGGCGCGGGTCCTGGAAGGGGCGCAGGGCCGCGTCCCAGGCGGTGCGCAGGGTGCGGTAGCTGTCGCCGCCCTGGATCAGCACGTGGTTGACCTCGAGGGAGGGGGCGAGCGGCCAGCCAGCGGGCACCCGGCCCTCCGTCCGGGCCCGCCACTTCTCCAGGCCCTTGGGCCAGGCGTCGTCGTCCTGGAGCACCTGGAGCGACTCGCGGTAGCCGAGCACCAGCCAGGCGGGCACACCGAGCAGGTCGACCGGGGCCACCGGGCCGTGGCGATCGCGCAGCCGCTCGTAGACGAGCGCGGGCCGCAGCTCGTAGTCCCGGGTCAGCAGGGGCTGGGGGGACAGGTCCTCCAGCCGTGTGTCGTCGGGCGTGGCTTCCTCTTTGTCGACCACGTGGAATTCCATGGTTCCGGCGCCCCCTTCGACACTGCCCGTAACGGCCCGCAGCCTGCGGGTGGCTGCGGACCGGTGGGGACCCTACCTCAGGCGTCGCGTGCGTCACACGGCGGGGGTACTGGCCGGTAGCAAGGGCCCGGCGAAGAACTCATCGGTCCTGCTCGGCCTTCCCGGCCAGCATCCGCTCCAGCCGGTCGAAGCGTTCGTGCAGGGCGCGGGCGGTCTCCTGTTCCAACTCGCGGGCCCTGTGGGCGAGATGGTGCCTGCGCTGCTGCTCCCGGCCGACGAACCAGGTGGCCAGGGCGGCGGTGACCATGCCGTACGTGGTGATGCCGACGACCATCACGACCGCGCCGATGATCCGGCCGCCGAGGGTCACGGGGTAGAAGTCGCCGTATCCGACGGTCGTCGCGGTCTCGATCGACCACCACAACGCCTGCGGGTACGTCTTGAGATTGGCGTGACGAACACCGTCCTCGACGTCGACGACGGCCCAGGACCCGATGAGCATCACGACGGCGAGCACGACCGTCGCGCCGCCCGCCGCCTTGAGGTGCAGCGAGCGCCCCTCCCGGCCGAGCAGCAACTCGACCGCCCTGGAGAGGAAGCCGGGCAGCACGGTCAGTCCTTCGGATACGTCGGCATGGCGTCAGTGTCGCCGGGGAGCGGCCGGTGGGCATGCCGGGCGGGGCGTTCGAGTCGCCGTGGAGCCTCACCCGTACGACCCAGTGCGCTGGTGGGTCGTACGGGCCGGTGGTGCGCTGAGGTGAGAACCCCGCCCGCTCAGGAGGCCCCCGCGATGCCCCGTCGTCCGTCCCGACCTGTCCGTGTCCTCGCCTCCGCCCTGGCCGCGGGCGCGCTGCTGACCCTCTCGGCCTGTTCGAGCGACGGCGACGGCGGTGGTTCCGCGGCGTCCGACGCCGCCGTCTCGCCGCTCGCCGATCGGGCCCGGGCCAGCGCGACGCCGACCGCCGGGCTCACCCAGGCCGGGGCGCGGGCCTCGCTGATCACCGAGAACGACATCGAGGGCGACTGGAACCAGGTCAAGGACGCCGCCGCCTGGGGCGACAAGCTCCTCATCGGCAAGGTCGACGTCGCCGGTTTCCTCACCGCGCAGGGGAACGCCGCCGACTGCCAGCGGCTCCTCGACGCGCTCTACGACGACGACCTGCTCGGCAAACCGTCCGGCGCGAACGCGCTGACCGGCTTCGAACAGGGCAACTCGCGCCTCCTCTACCAGGTCGCCGCCTACAACCCGGTCCGACTGAGCGCCTCGCTGGCGTGGTTGAAGACCCTGCCGGTCAAGTGCGACCAGTTCACCACGACGGACGCCCAGGGCGGCAAGCGGACGGTCCAGGTGACCACCGCCTCGGTACCCAACCAGGGCGACGCCCGGCAGGGCCTGCATGTGACGGTGCAGGGCAGCACGAGCGGCGAACCCACCACGCTCACCCTGGACGTGGCCGCCGTACGCGTCGGCAATGACGCGATCACCGTCACCGCGGGTGGTCTGGACGGCGGCGAGCACGCCTCCCTCGAACTGGCGGTACGCAAGGGCGCCCAGCGGCTCAACGACGTTCTGTCGGGGAAGACACCGGCCGGCGGGCCGGTCCGGCCCGGCTGACGGCCGGTCAGCCCGTCAACCGCCCACATGGGCAAGGAAATCGGCGATCGCCAAGGTGCGGGCGGTGGCCGGTCGGCCGATTCCCGGGACAGCGTGATCATCGGGCGGCACAATGGGCTGCGACGAACGCATGGTCGAGAAGGAGCCGAATCGTGAGTGAGAGCCCCACCCCGGCCGGCGGGTCGGCGCGGCTGAACACCGGTGTGGCGCACAACGCGCGTGTGTGGAACTACTGGATCGGCGGCAAGGACAACTACGAGGTCGACCAGCAGGTCGGTGAGCATGTCGCCGGGATGTTCCCGATCATCCGGGAGATCGCCCGCGCGGACCGCTGGTTCCTGGGCCGGGCGGTGCGGTTCCTCGCCGAGGAGCGCGGGGTGCGGCAGTTCCTGGACGTCGGCACCGGGCTGCCGACGGCGGACAACACCCATCAGATCGCCCAGCGGATCGCGCCGGACGCACGGATCGTCTACGTCGACAACGACCCCATCGTGCTGGCGCACGCCCGCACCCTGCTGACCGGCACCCACGAGGGCGTCACCGACTACATCGACGCGGACGTGCACGACCCGGCCGCGATCCTCGAACGGGCCGCACAGACCCTGGACTTCACCAAGCCGGTCGCCGTGATGCTGCTGGGCATCCTCAACTTCGTGCTGGACACGGAGAAGGCACGGGCGATCGCACGGGACCTCATGGCGGCGGTCCCCTCGGGCAGCTACCTGGTCCTGACCCACCCCACCTTCGACGACGAGCTCGGCGGCGCGGGCCAGATCCCGGCGATGAAGTTCTGGAACGAGAACGCCACCCCGCCGATCACCGCCCGCAGCGGCGAGGACATCGCCGCCTTCTTCGACGGGATGGAACTCCTGGAGCCGGGCCTGGTGTCGTGTTCGAAGTGGCGTGCCGAGCCCGGATCTCCGGCCGTGGTACCGCAGTTCGGCGGGGTGGCCGTGAAACCCTGACGCACGGCAGCAGTCGGCCGAGTCCGTCGAGGAGGACGTATGACCACCCTTGCCGATCCCGTCCCCGGCGGGCGCCCCGGCGAAGTCGACCGGGCCACCGCACTGAGCGGGGAGCTGTCCGGGCAGGGCGTGCACGGAGTCGTGCTGTCCTACGTCGACACGGCGGGCGTCGGCCGGGTCAAGACGATCCCGACCGCGAAGCTCGCCTCGGCATCGGCCTGGGGCGTCGGCATGTCACCGGTGTTCGACACGTTCCTGGCGAACGACTCGATCGTCGCCACCGACGTCCTCGGTTCCCCGGACGGCGACCTGCGTCTCTACCCCGACCTCGATCACCTGGTCGTGCTGGCCGGGCAGCCCGGCTGGGCGTGGGCGCCGGTGGACCGGATCACGCAGGAGGGCGAGGCGCATCCGGGGTGCAGCCGTACCGTCCTGCGCCGGATCGTCACGGAGGCGGCCGAGCGGTACGGTCTCTCCTTCAAGGCAGCCGTCGAGGTCGAGTGGGCCGTGGGACAAGGGAGTTCGGGCGGGGACTTCGTGCCCGCGACCACCGGGCCCGCCTACAGCGCCACCCGCCAGGTCGAGTTGAGCGACTACACGGCCGACCTGCTGGCGGCGTTCGCGGCGCAGGGCGTGGAGGTCGAGCAGATCCATCCCGAGTACGCGGCAGGGCAGTTCGAGATCTCGGTGGGTGCGCTCGACCCGGTGGCGGCGGCCGACCGGAGCGTCCTGGTACGGCAGACGATCAGGGCGATCGCCGGGCGGCACGGCCTGGCCGTCTCGTTCGCGCCCGCGGTCTTCGCCGAGGGCGTCGGCAACGGCGGCCACCTCCACCTCTCCGCCTGGCGCGAGGACGTCAACCTGCACTCCGGCGGCGCGGGCCGCTACGGCATGACGGCCGAGGCGGAGTCCTTCGCGGCCGGAATCCTCGCCCATCTGCCCGCCCTCACGGCCGTCACCGCGCCCAGCCCGGCGAGCTATCTGCGCCTCAAACCCTCCCAGTGGGCCGGGGTGTTCACCGCCTGGGGCCGCGAGACCCGCGAGGCGGCGGTCCGGATCGTCACCGGCACGAGGGGCCTGCGCGACCAGGCAGCCAACCTGGAGGTCAAGCCGGTCGACCTGGCCGCCAACCCGTATCTCGCCCTCGGCTGCGTGATCGCGGCCGGACTGGACGGCCTGACCTCGTCCACGCCCCTGCCGGAGGAGATCACCGGCGACCCGGCGCGCCTGGGCGCGGCGGAGGCCGAGGCCCGGGGCGTCCGCCGTCTGCCGGCCCGACTGCCGGAAGCCGTCGAGGAGTTCCGCAAGGACGAGCGGCTGCGGGCCGCGCTCGGGCCGGTCCTCGCGGACGCCGTGATCGCCGTACGCCAGGGCGAGATCGCGGCGGTCGACGGCCACGACGACGAGCGGGTGGCGGCGGCTTACCGCTGGAAGTACTGAGATGGGCGGCGGCCCGGTCCAGGAGGCGCTCGACGCGCTGGGGTTGCTGGACCACCACTGCCACGGGGTGGTCACCGCCGACCTGTCCCGCGCGGAGTTCGAGGAGCTGATCACCGAGGGCGGTGCCTGGCCCGGGATCTCCCCCTTCGACAGCCCCGTCGGCGTGGCGGTCCGCCGCCACTGCGCACCCCTGCTGGACCTGCCCCGCCACGCGCCGCCCGACGCGTACCTGGCTCGGTGCGCCGAGCTCGGCCGGCACGAGGTGAACCGCCGCTTCCTGACCGCCGCCGGGACGGACGTCTTCTGCGTGGACACCGGGTACGCCCCGGACCGCCTCACCACCCCGGCGGAACTGGCCGGTGCCGCGGGCGCGACCTCGTACGAGATCGTCCGGCTGGAGAGCGTCGCCGAGGCGGTGGCGGCGAGGGGGGTCGAGCCGGGCGAGTACGCCGACGTCTTCCGGGTGGCCGCGCTGGAGGCGGTACGGCGGCCCGGCGTGGTGGGCGTGAAGTCGGTGGCCGCCTATCGCACCGGCTTCGACCTGGACCCGGCCCGTCCCTCGGACGCCCAGGTCACCGAGGCGGCCCGGAGCTGGCTGGCGAGCGGTGGCGGCCGGCTGGCGGACCCGGTGCTCGTACGGCATCTGCTGTGGACCGCCGTCGACCTGGGACTGCCGCTCCAACTGCACGTCGGCCTCGGTGACAACGACATCCGGCTGCACCGCTCGGATCCCACCCGTCTCACTGACTGGCTGCATCTGACCGCCGGCACCATCCCGGTCCTGCTCCTGCACTGCTGGCCGTACCAGCGCCAGGCCGCCTATCTGGCGGCGGTCTTCGAGCAGGTGTACCTGGACGTGGGCCTCGCCCTGCACCACGTCGGCCCGGCGCGGGCCCGGAGCGTCCTCGAGGAGGCCCTGGAGATCACGCCCTTCCGCAAGCTGCTGTACAGCTCTGACGCCTATGGTGTGGCGGAGTTCTACCATCTGGGTGCCCTGTCGTTCCGTCGGGCGCTGGCCGGTCTGCTGCAGGACCGGGTGGACGCCGACGAACTGGACCTGCCCGACGCACTGCGCATCGCACAGTGGGCGGGAGCACACAATGCACTCCGGGTCTACCGCCTTTCCGGCCCCTCCTGAAAGTATGATCAAGCAATGTCTGACATGACCGAAACCACGCCCGGCTGGCTCTCCCCCGACGAGCTGGAGATGGCGCGTGCGCGCATGCCGATCCTGTACGTCGAGGCCGTGCCCGTGCGGGTCGACGACAACGGCGAAGTCACCAGCGTCGGCCTGCTGCTGCGCATCGGCCCGGACGGGACGGTCAGCCGGACCCTGGTCTCCGGCCGGGTACTGCACCACGAGCGGGTCCGGGACGCCCTCCTGCGCCACCTGGAGAAGGACCTCGGCCCGGTGGCGCTGCCCCGGATCCCGGCGTCCCTGCAGCCCTTCACCGTCGCGGAGTACTTCCCGACGCTGGGCGTCACGCCGTACCACGACCCGCGCCAGCACGCGGTGTCCCTGGCCTATGTGGTCCCGGTGACCGGCGACTGCCGGCCCCGGCAGGACGCCCTGGACCTGGTCTGGTTCAGCCCGCAGGAGGCCGTCACCGAGGCGGTGCAGAGCGAGATGCCGGGCGGGCACGGGATGCTGCTCAGGCAGGCCCTCGCCCACGTCGGCTGCTCTGCTTGAGCATCAGACTGAACGGCGTGACGGGGCGTTCCTGGGGCTCGCCGTCGACGGTGATGTCGACCGCCTCGTTGTAGAAGGCGAGCAGTCCCTTCACCGCACCCACGGCGGGCAGCGGCTCCGGATAACTCCAGACCACGTTGGGCGGCACGTCGGCCTCGCCGCGCCACGACCAGTACGTGGCGGTGCCCTTGTAGGGGCAGCCGGTGTGGTGGTCGGTGGGGACGAGCAGGTCGAGGCGGACGTCCTCGCGCGGGACGTAGTAGCGGGTCGGCAGGCCGGTCTCGAAGAGCAGGACCGGACGGCGGGTGTCGGCGACGAGCGTGCCGTCGACCCGGACCTGGACATGCCGGCTGCTCGGGATGGCGTCCACCCGTTTGTGCGGGTCGCGGGGGTGGATGAAGATCTCTTCCTCCTCCTCGTACCAGTGGTCCAGTCCCCTGCCGCTGCGCCGGAACCACTCGAAGGCGATGTGTTCGGCGAGGTCGGCGGCCGGGAAGGTCCAGGCGGCGTTCTCCAGCAGTTCGCCGTCGACTTCGAGGTCGTAGAAGACCCGCGAGCCGGTGTGCCGGCCCACGGGCGGGTTCTTCGCGGGGCGCAGGAGGTCCTCGCGTACGTCCGCGCGCGGGAAGGCGTACTGCGGTACGGGCAGGTCGGGCTCCCACACGAGGACGGGACGTCGGCTGTCGACGACGGTGACATCGCCCTTGCGGCCGCGCACCCAGCGTGCGCTGGGCTCCCACCGGAGGCCTTCCGGGGTGGTGCGGACGGACTGTTCACCGGGAAGTGGGCTCATGCCTCCAGTCTGCGCTGGGTGGTGCCGGGCTCGCCCGTGTCGCGGTGCCATTCCACGACCAGTTCGTCCTTGACCCCGAAACGGACCAGGTGACGGCCCATGACGTCCTCCAGCAGGTCGAGGTGCTCGGTGTCGGCCTCGATCGCGAGCAACAGCGCGCCTTCGGCGGCGGTGAGGGAGCCGGTGCCGCCGTTCTGGAAGAGAATGCTGCCCGCGCCCTTCTCCTCGTCCCAGCTGGCCTCGCTGCGGTGGCCGAGGTGGGAGGCGAGCTGCTTGGCGTAGCGGTGCGGGCGGTCGGTGGGGACACGGGCTTCGGAGCGTGGCATGGGTACTCCCGAGTGCGAGGGGCCCGTCACGTCAGCAGGAACGGCCTGTCCTGCGACATGGAGGGCGGGGTCTGGGTGGGCAGCGTAAGGGGAGGCGGGTTCAGGTCGGCGGGCGGGTGTGTGCGGCGGCGCTCGTGGACGAGACCCAGGACGATCGCGACGGCGATCGCTATCAGGTGCTCGCGGCCGGCCAGGTTGGGTACGGCGATCGACTCCCACACCATCGACCCGCCGGTGAGCGTGAACACGATGGGCGCGCGGCGGACGACGGAGATGTAGGTGAACAGGCCTACGACGGCCGCGGACGGGCCGGTGTCCAGCACCTGCCCGATCTCGGGCGGAAGTCCGATGCCGTGCCGGCCGGGGCCGATCGCGAGCATGACGCGCACGGTGAGGGTGCCGGCGAGTGTGGTGGCGTAGGAGATGAAGAGCGTCCTGCGTCGGCCGAGGGCGAGTTCCGCCAGCGCGAAGGCGAGGAAGAGCTGGGTGATGCCCGCCCATACGGGCAGGTCCAGGGCCGGGACGTACAGGGACACGGGTGTCCGCAGCAGCGCCAGCCACAGCGGCAGGTCGGCGTAGACCCCGCCGAGCAGCCGGACCGCCGTCGCGCCGGTCGGGTGCTGGGCGATGGCGTGGAAGAAGATGACACCGAAGGCGGCCAGGAAGGCCAGGGAGAGGGCCGCGGGACCACGGCGCCTGAGCTGCCGTACCGGGTCGACGATGATGCCGCACCACTCGTTCCGCAGCGTGCGCCAGAGGAAGAGCACGGCGCGCCACCAGAGGGCCTGCCGCTCGCCCTTCCGTTCGACCACCGGGCTCGCCGGCCCGTCTCCGTCCAGCCTGCTGTCGGCGCCGTCCCAGCGCCCTGTCCCCCTGTGAAGCAAGACTCCCCCGTCTCCGGTCCCCGGCCTCACTCTGCGCTCAGGAATCTAACTCTTGTTCGGTCGTGCAGCCCCTACGAGAGACGGTTCTGAACAGGGAAAGGTTCAGTGGGCCCCGTCCAGCCGGGCTCGCTGGTCCGCGGTGAGGTCCAGTTCCACGGCGGCCAGGTTCTCGTCCAGCTGGGCCACCGAGGAGGCTCCGGCCAGCGGGACGATCGGCAGGTCGCCGCCCAGTTGCCAGGCCAGGACGACCTGGTTGACGGTCGCGCCGGTCTCCCGCGCCACCTCGCGCAGCGCGGTGAGACGGGGTGGGGTGCCGGGGTGGTCGTAGTCGGCCGGGAGGCGGTCCGGCCGGACGTAGGCGCCCTTGAGGAGGGGTGAGTACGAGACCAGGGTGAGAGCGGGTTCGGCGCGCAGGTAGCTCAGCATTTCCGGGCCTACGGCGCCCAGGGTGCCGTCGGGGAAGAGGCCGGCGGGGACGTCGAAGCGGGGGCGCAGGTAGCTGTGCTCGTACTGGAGGACCTCGTAGCCCGGCAGAGCGGCCGCGGCCGCGATCGCGCGGGCGCGCTCGACCCGCCAGACGGCCTGGTTGCTCACGCCGAGCAGGCCGGCCGTGCCCTCGGCCACGAGCTCGGCGAAGGCCTCGACGGTCTCGCGCTGCGGGACGGTGGGGTCGTCGATATGGGCGTAGAGCAGGTCCAGCTTGTCGACGCCGAGGCGTTCGCGGCTGCGCTCGGCCGACTCGCGGATGACCTTCGCGGAGAGTCCCTCGGGGTTGTCGAGGTAGCTGGTGCCGGGGGCGAGGGGGCGGGCGCCGAGTTTGGTCGCGATGAAGATCTCGTCGCCGATGCCTCGGCTGCGCCGCCAGCGGCCGAGGAGTTCCTCGCTCTGGCCGCCCTGGCCGCCGTCCTCCCAGAAGGCGTAGTTGTCGGACGTGTCGATGAAGGTGCCGCCGGCCTCGACGAACCGGTCGAGGAGGGCGAAGGACGTCTTCTCGTCGGTCCGGGAGCCGAAGAGCATCGCGCCGAGCGCGATGACGCTCACCTCGCGGCGGGTGTCCGGGGCGGTTCCGATGGTGCGGTACTTCATGGGTGTCCCTCCGGTACGCGCCCGGGTTCTCGGGCACGTACCGGAGTCTTCTGCTTGAAGCGCACTTCAAGTCAAGGGAGTTCGCGCTACTTGGCGAACGGTCCCTCCAGGGCCGCCCACTGGAGGAGCATGATGGTCTTGGCGTCGTTGATCTCGCCGGTGCGGATCATCTCCAGGGCGCGGCGGAAGGGCAGTTCGACGATCTCGATGTCCTCGCCCTCCTCGTCGAGGCCGCCGCCCTCGTGGGTGCGGGTCGAGGGCCCGTAGGCGGCGGCGTAGAAGCTGACCCGCTCGGTGACCGAGCCGGGGCTCATATAGACGTCGAAGACGTGCCGCACCGCGCCGATGGTGTGGCCGGTCTCCTCCACCACCTCGCGGCGGACCGCGAGTTCGGGGTGTTCGTCATCGTCGTCGAGGAGCCCGCCGGGGGTCTCGATGAGCATGCCGTCGGGGTGTCCGTTGACGTAGACCGGGAAGCGGAACTGCCGGGTGAGCAGGACGGTCTCGCGGTCGGTGTCGTAGAGCAGCATGGTGGCGCCGTTGCCGCGGTCGTGCGTCTCGCGCTGCTCGGTGCTCCAGCTTCCGTTCCTGTGCCGGATGTCGAAGGTGGTGGCGCGCTCGACGTACCAGTGGCTGGAGAGCAGCTTCACCTCCCGCACCCTCACTCGGGGGTTGCCGGTCAGGTCGAGGCCGGTGCGGTCCAGGCCGGTGCGGCCGCGGCGGTCCGGGGTGTCGATGCCGGCGGTCATCGCGGGCCGCCGGTGGTGGGTGCGTGGGTCATGGTCGCTGTCTATCACGGCCCCGGTTCAGGTCAGGGTGAGCACATGGGCCTGCCAGGCGGGCAGGTCGACGAAGAGGCCGGGGGCGAGCAGCGCGTCGCCGTCGCGGTCGTACGTCTGGTTCGTGAGCAGGTCGGTGAGGCGGTGCGGCCGGCCGGCCAGGTCGGGCCAGGGCAGGGGAACCTGTCCCTGGGCCGGGGTGTCGGAGAAGTTGACGATCACCAGGTGGCGGGTGTCGGTGCCGGTCCAGCTCCAGGCGAGCAGGTTGTGGTGGGTGTCGTTGTCCGGCCAGCCGATGACGGTGAGCAGGCGCCAGTCGCCGTCTCGCACGGCGGCCGCCGCCGGGAGCAACCGGTCGTAGAAGGCGCGCAGTTGTTCGTCGACGGGTTCCTGCGGTCGGCGCGAGAGGAAGACGGGCGGGCGGACCGTGCGGCCCTCGAACTGGCCCTCGTGCCAGAGGGTGGCGCCGGGCAGGGTGGCGACGGTGACGGCCGCCGCGCGGTGCCGGTCGGGCGGGAGGGTGGCGGCGGCGCGGGGTTCGTCGTGGTTCTCCAGGAAGCGGACCAGGCCGCGCTGGTAGGTGAGGTCGGCCTGGAGGTGGGCGCGGGTGGGGTCGGCGCTCTCGTGCAGGAGCCGGTCGTAGAGGCGTTTGTCGTAGCAGTGGTCGAAGCCCTGTTGTTGCAGGGCCCATTCGAGGTCCCAGTAGGCCTCGGCGACGAAGAGGAGGTCCGGGTGGCGGGCGCGGACGTGCGGGATCACCTGCGGCCAGAAGTCCTCGACGGGTTGCGGTCCGGCGCGGTCGCCCCAGGTCTTGGCGAAGACATCGTTCATGAGCAGCATCGCCATGTCGCAGCGCACGCCGTCGGCCTGGTCGCCGATGGAGACGAGGGTGTCGACGGCGGCGGTGCGCAACTCCTCGCTGAACGCGTTGAGTTGGACCACGTCGTGCCAGGGGGCGAAGTAGGGGTCGCGGCCGTTGGCGTAGATCCGTCCGCCGGCTTCGAGGAAGGCCCCGGGTGAGCCGGTCAGGTCCTCCGGGGTGCCCTGGATGAGGCGTTCGGGGTGGTCGATGAGCCAGGGGTGGTCGGGGGCCACGTGGTTGGGGACGTAGTCGAGGATCAACCTGAGGCCGCGGGAGGCGAGTTGGGCGCGGGCCTCGGCCAGTCCCGCCGGTCCGCCGAGGGTCTCGTCGACGACGTAGTTCCGGACGCAGTAGGCGGAGCCGGCGAGGTCCGCGTCGGTGAGGTCGGGCAGCGCCGCGCGGAAGGAGGCGAGCAGGGAGGCGTCCCGCAGGGCGATGGCGAGGCCGGCCGGGCTGCGCTCCCAGACACCCATCAGCCAGACGGTGTCGATGCCGGGCCGGGCCACCTCGTCCCAGGCCTCGCCGGGGACGTCGCCCAGGGTGACGGGGCGGCCGTAGCGCGCGCTCAACTCCCGTACCCATACCAGGGTGTTGATCTCGTAGATCACCGTCATGAGAACGGCTCCTCCTCGTCGACCGTGAACCGCTCGTCCATGGCCCGCTCCTCCGCCGGCTGTTCCTCCTTGGGCTTCAGGGCCGTCCGGCCGCCGCGGTGCCACTCGTCGGCGCTGATGGAGTGGAACACCGTGGCGGTGGCCGCCACCAGGCCGGTCCAGCCGGTCTGGTGGGAGGCGCCGAGGCCGGCGCCGTTGTCGCCGTGGAAGTACTCGTAGAAGAGGATCAGGTCCTTCCAGTGCGGGTCCTTGGCGAACTTCTCCTGTGCGCCGTGCACGGGCCGGTGACCGTCCTCGCCGCGCAGGAAGGTCGCGGTGAGGCGGTCGGCGATCTCGCGGGCGACCTCGTAGAGGTTCAGCTGCCGCCCGGAGCCGGTCGGGCACTCCACGGTGAAGTCGGGGCCGTGGTAGCCGTGCAGGTTGAGCAGGGCACGGATCATCAGGAGGTTCATCGGGAACCACACCGGGCCGCGCCAGTTGGAGTTGCCGCCGAACATGCCGGAGTCGGACTCGGCGGGCAGATACCCGACGCCGTACGTCTCGCCGTGCACCTCGAAGTGGTACGGGTGCTCGGCGTGGTAGCGGGACAGGGAGCGGATGCCGTGCGGGCCCAGGAACTCGTCCTCGTCGAGCATCCGGGCCAGGATGCGGCGCAGCCGGTCCTCGCCGAACAGGGCGAAGAGATACCGGCCGTCCGTGTTGGGGTCCGCGTTGACGTTCTGGTCGACGAAGGCCTCGACGGCCGGGTGCCGTCGGATGAACTCCTTTGCGCCCTCGACCAGTTCGGGGAAGCTCTGGTCCGTCCGGCCGCCGATCACACTGGTCGCCGCCAGCGGAATCAAGCCGACCAGGGACCGCACCTTCAACCGGGACGCGCTGCCGTCGGGCAGGCGCAGGACGTCGTAGAAGAAGCCGTCCTCCTCGTCCCAGAGGCTGGCGTTGTCCTTGCCGATGCGGTTCATGGCGACGGCGATCCACGCGAAGTGCTCGAAGAGCATCTGCGCCTGCTCGACGTAGACCGGGTTGTCGACGGCGAGTTCGATGGCGATGTCCAGGAGGTTCTGGCAGTACAGGGCCATCCAGGCGGTGCCGTCGGCCTGGTCGATGTGGCCGCCGGTGGGCAGCGGGGCGCTGCGGTCGAAGACGCCGATGTTGTCGAGGCCGAGGAAGCCGCCCTGGAAGACGTTGTTGCCGTCGACGTCCTTGCGGTTGAGCCACCAGGTGAAGTTCTTGATCAGCTTCTGGTAGGCGTTCTCCAGGAAGGCGCGGTCGGCGCGGCCGGTGCGGTGCTTCTCCAACTCGTAGACGAAGAGGGTCGCCCAGGCGTGGACGGGCGGGTTGACGTCGCCGAAGTTCCATTCGTACGCCGGGATCTGGCCGTTGGGGTGCAGGTACAGGCGTCGCAGCAGGAGTTCCAGCTGGGTCTTGGCGAAGGCGATGTCGACCATGGACAGGGCGATGGTGTGGAAGGCGAGGTCCCAGGCCGCGAACCAGGGGTACTCCCAGGTGTCCGGCATCGACATCACCGCGTCGTTGACCATGTGGTACCAGGCGCTGTTGCGGATGCTCGGGTCGGCGGAGAGCGGGTCGACGCCGTGCTCGGCGAGCCAGCGCTCGACGTCGAGGTAGTAGTACTGCTTGCTCCACAGCATCCCGGCGAGGGCCTGTCGTACGACGCGCCGCTCGTCCTCGCCCATGCCGTCCGGGAGGACGCTCTCGTAGAAGGCGTCGGCCTCGGTGCGGCGCACGTCCATCGTCGTGCCGAACTCGCCCCAGGGCTCGGCGAGTTCACGGTCGCTCAGGCGCAGCCGGACGGTCACGCTCTCACCGGCGGGAACCGTCAGCACGCTGTGCAGGGCGGCCTTGGTGCCGGTCTGAGCCGGGTTCACGGCCGCGGTGTCGCCGTGGACGACACAGCGGTCGATGCCGTCCTCGACGTACGGGCTGGTGTTGGGGCTGCCGAAGATGCGCTCGTTGTCGGTCTCGTTCCCGGTGAAGAGGGCGGGGGCGTCGGTGTCGCAGTACAGCCAGCGCGGGCCGAGTTCCTCGTGGTCGGCGCGGATCGCGGTGCCGGTGTACCGGAGGCCGGGCACGGCGGTGCCGCCGGCCCAGGACCAGGTGTGCCGGAACCAGAGGGTCGGCAGGAGGTGCAGGGTGGCCTCGTCGGGGCCGCGGTTGTGGGCGGTGATCTCGATCAGGAGGTCCTCGGGGCCGGCCTTGGCGTACTCGACGAAGACGTCGTAGTAGCGGTTCTCGTCGAAGACGCCGGTGTCGAGGAGTTCGTACTCGAAGTCGTGGCGGTCGCGCGCCTTGTTGGTGTCGACGAGGTCGGCGTAGGGGAACTCGCCCTGCGGATACTTGTAGAGGTACTTCATGTACGAGTGCGTGGGCGTCGAGTCCAGGTAGAAGTAGTACTCCTTGACGTCCTCGCCGTGGTTGCCCTCCTGGTTGGTCAGGCCGAACATCCGCTCCTTGAGGAGGGGATCGCGGCCGTTCCACAGGGCGAGTGCGAAGCAGAGCCGCTGTTTGTCGTCGCTGACGCCGGCGATGCCGTCCTCGCCCCACCGGTAGGCGCGGGAGCGTGCCTGGTCGTGGGTGAAGTACGACCAGGCGTCGCCGCCGGGGCTGTAGTCCTCGCGGACGGTGCCCCACTGGCGTTCGCTGAGGTACGGGCCCCAGCGGCGCCATGCCGTCCCGGATGCGTCGGCCTCCGCGAGCCGCTGCCGTTCGGCGTCTGTCGCGCCGCTGTCCGCCACCATCGCAGCCTCCTCGTAGCCCGGCACCGTTCCCAGCCTCGGGCGTGCCGGACGGTCCCGCAATGGCTGTGTGGCGGAGGGGCGACTTCCCCATCCGGCGGCCGCCGGCTCGGGGGCCCTGGCGGTGACCGGCGGATGTGCGAGGTCGTACGCGCTCTCGGCGTGCAGGTGGACGTCGACGCCGTTGGGGGCGTCGGAGGTGGCCGGCAGGCCCACGAGCGGGGTGCCGGTGATACCGCCGACCGGGTGGATGCCGACGACGTCGAGGGCGCCGAGGATGGTGGCGTGACCGTCGCGCAGCTTCGGTGTGGGCTCAGTGGTGCGGGCTGTCCCCGAAGGCCGTCACGGTGAGGAAGCGGATGGGGAGTTCGAGCAGTGTCTCCGGGCCGTGCGGCGCCTCGCCGTCGAACTGGAGGGCGTCGCCGGGGCGCAGGATGTAGCTGGACTTGCCGTGACCGTAGACCATCTCGCCCTCCAGCATGGAGGACGTCTACGACGAGGTACTCGACCGCGTGACGGCCCGTGCCGCCACCATCCGCATCGCCGATCCGCTCGACGAATCGACGGAGTTGGGCCCGCTCGCCCTCCAGGACCAGCCGGCCAAGGTCGAGTCGTACGTCCGCCGCAGCCACCAGGCGCTGATGGCCGGCATGGACGACCGGCAGCAACAGGGCTGAACCGTAGGGGAGTCGGCGGTCAGGCTCCCGGCACCGGGAACAGCATGCAGCTGCTGGTGGCGTGCGCGAGGAGGCGGTCGGCCGGATCGAGGAGCTGCGCCTCGGCGAGGGCGGTGCGGCGGCCGCTGCTCAGGACGCGCCCTACGGCGCGGACCTTGCCCGTGTCGGCGGTGACCGGCCGCAGGAACTTCACGGTCAGGTCGAGCGAGGTGTACGCCATACCCTGCGGCAGGGTCGACTGGACCGCGCAGCCGGTCGCCGAGTCGAGCATCGTCGCGTAGATGCCTCCGTGGACGCTGCCGATGGGGTTGTAGTGCTCCTCGCCGGGGGCCAGGGAGAACACCACGTGCCCGTGGTTCACCTCTTCGAGGTCCATGCCCAGCGTGGCGGCGATCGGCGGCGCGGGAAGGCGCCCCGCGAGGATCTCCCGGAGGAAGTGCAGGCCGGAGCCCTCACCGACGGCGGCCGCGGAGATCGCGGGGTCGTCCCAGTCGTACGTACGAGAGCGTTCCATGCGCCGGCGCTTCCTCCCTGACCCATGACTCCATGGCTGACTCTGCTTGTCGAAGCTAGCTCTCGCCGCAGCTGACTGTCAATGTCGAAGCCAGGTGCCCTACGATGACGGTATGAAGTGGCTCGACATGAGCACCGAGAACTGCCCGGTCCAGCGCACACTCGACCTGGTCGGCGAGAAGTGGACGCTGCTGATCCTGCGCGACGCCTTCAACGGCGTGCGCCGCTTCGACGACTTCCGCCGCCATGTGGGTCTCTCCGAGGCGGTCCTCGCCGACCGGCTGCGGAAGCTGGTGGCGGCCGGAATCCTGCAGAGCGTGCCGTACCAGGAGCGGGGCAGCCGGACCCGGCACGAGTACCGGCTGACCGCCAAGGGCCGCGATCTGTGGCCGGTCCTGGTGGCGCTGCGGCAGTGGGGCGAGACGTACGTCGCCGACCCCGAGGGCCCGGTCCTGGACCTCCGGCACAGCGACTGCGGCTCCCCGGTGCGCGTCGTGGTCGAGTGCCCCGACGACCACACCCCGCTCTCCCCGTCCGAGGTCACGGTCCTGCCGGGGCCGGCGGCTCGCCCCACGGCTACCCCTCGATGACCAGCCCCTTCGCCTCCAGCACGGCGGCGAGGTTGCTGACCTCGATGACGCTCTTCCCGGAGCGGTAGGCGGCGATGTAGGCGTCCTCGGCCTCCACGCGCTCCCGAGACCTGCGGATCACGTCGGCCACGTCCTCACGCCGGACCACCACGACACCGTCGGCGTCGGCCCGCACCACGTCTCCGGGACGGACCAACTCGCCGCCGATCAGCACCGGTTCGGCCATCGGGCCGACGGTCTCCTTCACGGTCCCCTTCATACAGACGCTGTAGGAGAACACCGGGAACCCGAGGGCGCGCAGCTCCTGTGTGTCCCGGACGCCGGTGTCGGTGACGAGCCCCGCGATGCCCTTCGCCACGCACGCGTTGGCGAGCACGTCGCCGAAGGAGCCCGCCTCGGCGTACTCGCCGGCGGAGACCACGATGACGTCGCCGGGCTGAGCGTGGGCGATGGCGACCTGCAGCATGATGTTGTCGCGCGGGGCGCAGCGCACCGTGAAGGCGGGCCCGCACAGGGACATCGCACGGTCGACCGGTTTGATCGTCGAGTCGAGGGCGCCGAGCCTGCCCTGCGCCTCGTGGACGGTGGCGGCGGAGTACGTGCCGAGCTGCTCGACCAGGGCCCGGTCCGGGCGGTCGAACTTGGTGTTGACGCGGATCATGTCGCTCCTTCAGGACAGGTCGGCACAGGCGCGGGCGACGCGTTCGCAGGCCTCGGTGAGGACCTCGGTGGAGGTCGCGAACGAGATGCGGACGTAGCCCGGCGCCCCGTACGCGCCACCGTGGATGACCGCCACCCGCTGCGACTCCAGGAGGTACCGGGCGAAGTCCTCGTCGGAGCGGATCTCCGCGCCCTCGGGAGTCGACTTGCCTTGTACGCCGGTGCAGTTGACGAACGCGTAGAAGCCGCCGCTCGGTGCGGTGCAGGACAGGCCCGGGATGTCGTCGACCAGCTTCACCGTCAGGTCACGGCGCCCGCGGTAGACGGCCACACAGTCGCGTACGAAGGTCTGGTCGCCGGTGAGTGCGGCGGTGGCGGCGGCCTGGCTGATCGAGGACGGGCAGGAGGAGATCTGGGACTGCAACGCGTTGACGGCCGCGACCAGTTCGGCGGGCCCGGCGCCGTAGCCGATGCGCCAGCCGGTCATGGCGTACGTCTTGGAGACACCGTTGGTGAGGAACACCCGGTCGGCCAGGCGGGGTTCGACGGCGGCGAGGCTCGGGACCTCGCCGGGCTCGTACCAGATCTCGTCGTAGATCTCGTCCGTGAGGACCTGGACGTGCGGGTGGGCGAGCAACACCTGGGCCAGCGCTTGGAGTTCGGCGGTGGTGTAGGCGGCGCCGGTGGGATTGCTCGGGGCGTTGAGGATCAGCCAGCGGGTGCGGTCATTGAGCGCCGACTCCAGGCGCCGCGGGGTGAGCTTGAAGCCGTCCGTCTCCGGGCAGTCGACGACGACCGGGGTGCCGTCGTTGGCGAGGACCATGTCCGGGTACGACACCCAGTACGGCGCCGGGACGATCACCTCGTCGCCCGTGTCCACCGTGGCCATCAGGGCGAGGAAGATGACCTGCTTGGCTCCCCCGCCGACCGCGATCCGGTCGGCCGGGTAGTCCAGTCCGTGCCGTTCCCTGAGCTTCTGCCGTATGGCGTCGCGGAGTTGGGGTGTGCCGTTGACCGGCGTGTACTTGGTCTCGCCGTGCCGGATGGCCTCGATCGCGGCGGCCTTCACATGGTCCGGGGTGTCGAAGTCGGGTTCGCCGACGGTGAGGTCGAGGATCTGCAGCCCCTGCGCCTTGAGTTCACGGACGCGCTGGGCGGCGGCCGTGCTCGGGGAGGGCTTGATGCGTCGTACGCGCTGAGCGGTCGTCATCAGTCGGCCCTCCTCTCGAAGTTGAGCCCGCCGGGCACCTGGAAGGTCGGCAGGATCTCGATGTGCCCGATGTTCACGTGGCGGGGCGAGCCGACCGCGAACTCGATGGCGTCGGCGATGTCCTCGGGCTTGAGGGACTCGTAGCCGTCGTAGAACTGGCGTTGGGCCTCCTCCATGTCGCCGAGGAGCCGGCCGAAGATCTCCGTCTCCACCCGGCCGGGGCAGATCTCGGTGACCCGGATCCGGCGGCCGTAGCCGTCGACCCGGAGCTGGCGCGAGAGGGTGTGCACGGCGGCTTTGGTGGCGTGGTAGATCGTGTTGCCGCCGAAGTTGTAGACCCCTGCGATCGAGCTGATGTTGACGATGTGGCCGCGGTCGCGCTCGACCATCCCCGGCATGAGCAGCCGTACCAGATGCAGCACCGCCTGGATGTTGACGGCGATCTGCTCGTCGACGGCGAACTCGTCGGCGGTGAGGATGTTCCCGGTGCGGGAGACCCCGGCGTTGTTGACGAGGACGTCGATCTCCAGTCCGGCCACCGCCGAGGTGAGCGCCGCGGTGTCGGTGATGTCGACGGCGTGCGGGACGCAGCCCGTGCGCCGGGCGAGGTCGTCGAGGCGCTCGGCGTTACGGGCGACGGCATGGACCTGGAGCCCTTGTTTGGCCAGCCGCTCGACGACCTCCGCGCCGATCCCGGTGGAGGCACCGGTCACCAGGGCGGTCCTGTAGTCGGAGAAGGGCATGTGGGTTTGTCTCCTGGGAGTCGGGGGTGGGGGGTGAGGGAGGTGGGGGTTACGCGTCGCGCAGTGGCAGGTGAGCCCTGTCCTCAACCCGGGAGACCGCGAGGAGCGTGCCGAGGGCGGTGAGGACGGCGTAGAAGGCGGGCATGTTGGTGTTGCCGGTCTTGTCGATGAGGTACGTCATCAGCAGGGGCGCCGTGCCGCCGAAGAGGGCGGCGGAGACGTTGTAGCCGAGGCCGTAGGCGGAGTAGCGGACGCGGGTCGGGAAGAGCTCGACGAGCAGGATGTGGATGACCCCGGTGTGCCCGGCGAAGATGACCGCCATGACACAGGCGCCGACGATGGCGAGCGGGACGCTGCCGGTGCCTATGAGCAGGTAACAGGGAACTCCCGCCGCGGCCATGGCGATCGCGGCGCCCGCGAGGACCTTCTTGCGGCCGATCCGGTCGGAGAGGCGGCCCATGTACGGGATCGCGATCGAGATGGCCACCAGGCTGGTCGCGGTGACGAGCAGGCCCTGCACCTTGCTGAAGTGCAGTTCGGTGTTCATGAAGGTCGGCATGTAGCTGAACAGGACGTAGTAGCCGGAGCCGTTCATGAGCGGGATGAACAGCGCGAGCAGCATCGCGCGGCGGTGCTCGGCCGAGGAGAAGGCCTCCTTGAGGGGGTTCTTCGCGAGGCCGCCGCCTTCTTGCAGACGGGTGAAGTTGGGAGTGTCGCTGATCCGCTTGCGGATGTAGATGCCGGTGATGCCGAGCGGGATCGCCAGCAGGAACGGGATGCGCCAGCCCCACGCCTCCATGCGGTCCGCGCCCAGGCCGCTGGTCATGGCGGCGGCGATGAGCGTGCCGGTCAGCAGGGAGAGGAACGAGGCGATCTGGGCGTAGCTGGTGTACTGGCCGCGCTTGCCCTCGGGGGCGTGTTCGGCGAGGAAGCTCATCGCGCCGGATGCCTCGCCGCCGACCGAGAAGCCCTGCGCGACCCGCAGGAGGATCAGCAGGATCGGTGCCGCGATGCCGATGCTCGCGTGCGAGGGCAGGATACCGATCGCCGCCGTCGCGACGCTGATCAGCATGATGACGAAGACCAGCATCCGCTGCCGGCCGATGCGGTCGCCGAGGTGGCCGCAGATGATGCCGCCGAGCGGGCGGAAGAAGAACGAGACGGCGTAGCCGAGGAAGACGAACTGGACGGCGGTGGCGTTGTCCGTGCCGGGGAAGAAGACGGCGGCCAGCGTGCCGGCCATGAAGCCGAAGATGCCGTTGTCGTAGAGCTCGGCGAAGATGCCGACGCAGCCGGCGAGGGTGACCTTCCTGGCCGTTCTGGGGTCGACTGTGTTGGGGACCGGCTGAGCGGCTGCCACGGTACTCATGTGGCGTCTCCTGTCTGGAGGAGGGGCGGGGACTGCATTGCTCACAGCTCTGTGCGGGTGCCGGGTCTAGGGGGTTGCGGGGACGGGGATGCGCAGGGCCTCGAAGACCGTGCGCACACGTGTCTTCAGGGCGTCCACGGCGTGCCGTTGCGCCCGGTGGGCGGCCACGGCCTCGGTGATCGTGCGGCGGCGGAAGCGGAGGGTGCGGCCGGGCCCGGCCTGCCCGAGGAGGGACAGTCCGGTCGCGGTGACGACCGCGAGGACGGGGTAGCCGGCGGTGACACCGCGCCCTCGGTGCAGGACGAGGAGTTCGTCGCCCGTGGGCACCTCGACGGCTCCGACGGGGACCCCGCGCGAGAGCACCTCGCCGGTCGCCACCCGGCGCGGCACCTCCCCACCCAGGCGCAGGCCGATGTGGTTGCTCTGCGGGCTCACGGTGTACGGCTCCCGGAAGAGCCGTTCCGCGGTGTCGCCGAACTCGGCGAGGTCGGGGCCGTCGGTGACGTCGATGGTCCAGGTGGGGTCGAAGTGGTGGACGGGGACTTGGAGTCGGAAAAGGGGGATACGGAAGTGGGGGTGGTCGAGGGGCGGGCAGGGGGTACGCAGGGCGAGTTCGTCGCCGTCGCGCAGGGCGTGGCCGAAGCCGAGGATGGTGTCGGGGGCGCAACTGCCTTGCAGAAAGGGTGTGTTGACCGAGCCGAGGACGGCCAGGTAGACGCGGATGCCGAGTCGGATGCCGGTGATGCGGACGGTCTGGCCGCGGCGGACGGAGATCGGTTCCCACTGGGGGCGGGCCACACCGTCGACCGTCAGGTCCGCCGGTGCGCCGGTCAGCGCGATGAGGATGTCGGTCGAGGGGGTACAGCCGAAGTCGAGGGCGGTGATCTCGATCAGGGGTGCGTGCTCCTCGTTGCCGCAGAGCACGTTGGCGACGCGGGCCGAGTGCTGGTCGAGGGCGCCGTTGGCGGGCAGACCGTAGCGGGAGCGTCCTGGGCGGCCCAGGTCCTGCACGGTGGCGAGGCCGGCGCGATGGACGGTGAGGGTGTCAGCCATGGGCCGCCGCCAGGGACCGTCCGGTGTGGTCGTCCCACTCGTCGGGGCTGATCGGGTGGAAGCGGAAGGTGTCCCCCGGGCGGTACGGGGTCAGCGGGTCGGCGTCGAGGTCGAGCACCGACAACGGCGTACGGCCGAGCAGCGGCCAGCCGCCGGGCGACGGCATCGGGCAGATGACCGCCTGCCGGCCGGCCACCGCGACCGACCCTGGAAGGACGCGCGTCCGCGGTGAGGCCAGTCGGGGCACCGGCCGCGGGAACGCGGGGCCGTCCATCATCGGGGCGCCGGCCGGGGCGCCGAGACAGCGGACCGTCAGATCGGAGGCCGAGTGCAGTTCCACGACCTCCTGCTCGGTGAGCCCCAACTGCCCGGCCACGACCGGCAGATCGGGGCCGTACTCGCCGCCGTACACGACGGGGACGACGAACCGCCGGGGCGCGACGGCCGGTTCCGGCCGCTCCCCCAGCCGGTCGGCCTCGCGCCGCAGCACACGCCGTACCGTGTCGTGGTCGGTACGGGTGCAGTCGAACTCGACGAGGAGTGCGTCGTACGTCGGTACGGTCCCCTGAATCCCGTCGAGCCGGACCGCGTCGAAGGCGTCCGCGAGGGCGTGCACGAGCCGCCAGTCGCGCTCCGCGTCCCGGCTCACGGCGCGGGCCACGACGGCCGAGTCACCGCAGTCGACGATCACCACGTCGCCGTCCGGCTCAGTCATCGCGGCCGTCCAGTACGTCGGTGAGGGCCGTGAACTTGACGCCCGCGGCGAGGAGTTCGTCCCGGATGCGGTGCGCGAGGTCGACCGAGCCGGGGGTGTCGCCGTGCAGCAGTACGGTGTCGCAGCGGACGGGGAGGTCGTGGCCGCCGACGCTGCGGATGACGCCCTCGGTGACCATGCGGACGGTGCGCTCGGCGATCTCCGTCTCGTCGTGGATGACGGCGCCGGGCTCGCTCCTGGGCACCAGGGTGCCGTCGTCCCGGTAGGCCCGGTCGGCGATCCCGACGATGCCGACGCGCAGGCCACGCGCGCGTGCCGCGTCGGCGAGCTCGCCGTCCTGGGCCAGCACGATCAGCGACGGGTCGAGGGAGGCGACGGCATCGGCCACGGCGGCCGCGTAGTCCGGGCGGACGGCGACCAGGTTGCCGAGCCGGCCGTGCGGGGCGATGTGCCGGACCCGGGTGCCGTGCGCCGCCGCGAAGGCCTGGAGCGCGCCGACCTGGTAGAGCACGTCGGTGCGGACCTCGTCCGGGGTGAGGTCCATGGCACGGCGGCCGAACCCGACGAGGTCCGGAAAGCTGGGGTGCGCGCCCACGGCGACACCGCGCCGCACACAGTGGCGGACGGTGGCGTCCATGATCCGCGGATCGCCCGCGTGGAACCCGCACGCGATGTTCGCCGAGGTCAGCACATCGAGCAGCGCCTCGTCGTCACCCATCGTGTAGGCACCGAACCCCTCTCCGAGGTCGGCCACGAGATCCACCGTGTGCGTCATGAGATCCTCCGGGCGCTTGGAAGAAACGGCATGTCGAGGGAGAACACAGCATCAGAAAAAGGCCGTTGCAATTCCCGTGAATGCACTGGCGAGTTCCGGTCGGGTCGGCCGGAAATCCGCGTTTCGGTGAACGTAATACCAACGGCACGTTGCGACAAATACGGGTTCTGCGTGACGCAATCACCGCTCGCTATGACCGGGCGTCCGGCGCCTCGGGGCCGGTCCCGCGATCCGGCCCCTACGATGAGGCCCCGCCCCAGCTGGAAGGCCCGCGCATGGACACCAGGCGTCTCTACTCGTTCGTGAAGATCGTGGATGCCGGGAGCATCACGCGCGCGGCCGACATCCTGCACATCGCGCAGCCCGCCCTCAGCCAGCAGCTCTCCGCGCTGGAGGGCCAGTTCAAGCAGCAGCTGCTGATCCGCAGCAAGCGCGGGGTCGCTCCGACCGAGGCGGGCCGTGCGCTGTACCGGCACGCCCAGCTCATCCTGCGCCAGGTCGAGCTGGCCCACGCGGCGGTCGACGTCTCGGGGCGGGCGCCCGCCGGCAACGTCTCCGTCGGTCTGGCCCCGTACAGCATGGGCGCCGCCCTCGCGCTGCCCCTGCTGACCAGCGTGCGGCGGCGCTACCCGGACATCCTTCTCCACATCAACGAGAACTTCGGCGGTGTCATCAGCGAGGCGATCATGACGGGCCGGATGGACATGGCGTTCATCTACGGCGCCGGGCCGCTGCGCGGTGTGCAGTTCGAGCCGCTGCGCACGGAGGACCTGTTCCTCATCGCCGCGCCCGGCGCGTCCGTGCCGCCCGGCGCGGGCGACGTCCCGCTGGAGGCACTGGCCGACGTGGGCCTGTTGCTGCCGAGCCGTATCCACACCATCCGGCAGGTGGTCGACGGCGCCTTCCAGCAGGCCTCGTTGACACCGCGGGTGGTCGGGGAGATCGAGTCGGTGCTGACCCTGGTCAGCGCGGTCGGCGCCGACCTGGGGGCGACGGTGCTGCCCTGGTCGGCGGCGCGGGCGATCCTGGACGTACGGAATCTGGTGGTACGGCGGATCGTCGAGCCGACGATCACGGTCAAGCTGTCTCTGTGCACGTCCGACAGTCAGCCGCTGTCGGAACCGGCACTCGCGGTGCACGACCTCTTCCATGAACTGATTACGGAATTCGGCGAGTCCGACGCCGGGGACGTGAATTCCGCGGGCGCCAGGTAAATCTCCGGTATCTCGGCCGACCTGCTATTCCGGTCGATCAGGGTCCTTGAATTCGTACGACAGCAGGCGCAGCCCGTTCAGCCCGACGAGGACCGTCGAGCCCTCGTGGCCGGCGACGCCGAGCGGCAGGGGCAGGGCGCCGACAAGATCCCAGGCGACCAGGCCCGCGATGAAGACCCCGGCGATGACGAGGTTCTGCACCACCAGTCGCCGGGCCCGGCGGGAGAGGGCGATCACCGCGGGTACCGTGGCGAGTTCGTCGCGCACGATCACCGCGTCCGCGGTCTCCAGCGCCAGGTCGGAACCGGCCCGGCCCATGGCGATGCCCGCGTGAGCCGCGGCCAGGGCGGGGGCGTCGTTGACACCGTCCCCGACGACCAGCACCTTGCGCCCGGCGCCCTCCAACTCCCTTACCGCGTCCGCCTTGTGCTGCGGCAACAGCCCTGCGCGGACGTCCTCGATGCCGACCTCGGCGGCCAAGTGGGCGGCGGCGCGCGCGTGGTCACCGGTCAGCAGGATGGGGGCGGTGCCGGTGAGGCCGGTGAGGGAGCCGACGGTGGCGGCGGCGTCCGGGCGCAGGCGGTCGGCGAGGCCGAGGAGGCCTGCGGGGGTGCCGTCGGAGACGACGAGGACGGCGGTGCGGCCGCACGCCTCCAGTTCGGCGGCGAGGGCGATGGCGTGTGCGGCGGCAGCACCGCCCGCGCTGTCGGACACGCCATCGCCACCGCGGGCGCCGTCGCGTGCGGCTTCGGCGTTCGTCGCACCGCCGAGCAGTCGCCCCGGAGCCCCCACGGCGACCCGCCGCCCCTCGACCGTCGCCGTCACCCCCACTCCCGGCGTGGAGTCGAAGTCCTCCGCCGGTGCCAGCGGCAGCCCCCGCTCACGCGCCGCCTGCACCACCGCCCGCGCCAGCGGATGCTCGCCGGGGTGCTCGGCCGATGCCGCGAGGGCCGTCAGCTCCCGCTCCCCGAGGCCGGATCCGGGCAGCGGCCGCACGTCCGTCACCCGGGGCACGCCCTCGGTCAGCGTGCCCGTCTTGTCCAGCGCGACCGCGTCGACCTGTCCGAGCCGCTCCATCACCACCGCGGACTTGACCAGCACACCGTGCCGTCCGGCGTTGGCGATGGCGGACAGCAGGGGCGGCATGGTGGCCAGTACGACCGCGCAGGGCGAGGCCACGATCATGAAGGTCATGGCCCGCAGCAGCGCCCCCTTCAGGTCGTCGCCGAAGACGAGCGGGACGAGGAAGACGGCGAGCGTGGCCGCCACCATGCCGAGCGAGTAGCGCTGTTCGACCTTCTCGATGAACAGCTGGGTGGGTGCCTTGGTCTCGGACGCCTCCTCGACCATGCGGACGATCCGGGCGATGACCGAGTCGGAGGCGTCCCGTTCGACGCGGACGCGCAGCGCACCCGTGCCGTTGACGGTCCCCGCGAACACCGGGTCGCCGGGCTCCTTGGCGACGGGCAGCGGCTCACCGGTGATGGACGCCTGGTCGACCTCGCTCGCCCCGCCCAGTACCAGTCCGTCGGCGCCGACGCGCTCCCCCGGCCGTACGAGAACGAGGTCGCCGACCGTCAACGCCTCGGCCGGTACGGCCTGTTCGGAGCCGTCCGGGGCCAGCCGGGTCGCGCCGGCCGGTGCCAGGTCGAGCAGACCGCGCACCGAGTCGGCGGTGCGGGCGGTGGCCAGCGCCTCCAGGGCGCCCGAGGTCGCGAAGATGACGATCAGCAGAGCACCGTCCACGACCTGCCCGATCGCGGCGGCGCCGAGCGCGGCGACGACCATCAGCAGATCGACGTCGAGGGTCCGCTCCGCCAGCGCCTTGAGCCCCTCCCAGCCCGGCTCCCAGCCCCCGGTGACATACGCCAGCGCGTACAACGGCCCCCAGAGCCACGCCGACTGCCCCGTCAACTGCAGCGGCAGCGCCGGCAGGAAGCAGGCGGTCGCGGCGAGCGCCCAGCGCATCTCGGGGAGGGCGAGGAAGCGGGTGCGGCGCCGGGGTGCGGGGGCGTCGGGAGCGGGGGCATGGCGGGGCGGGGTGAGGGTCGAGGTCACCGGCTCACCATACAGGAACACATGAAGAGTCATTCATCTCTTCATTGGTTCATTCGTACGCCGGCGGAGCAGCAGCCGCCGTGCGGGGCGCTCGACCGCCTCGTACAGCACCCACGCCAGTCCCAGGGACACGGTGAAGGCCACGACCGTGACCGCCAGGCCCTCGACCACCCCGAAGCCGGGGCGGGCGCCCAGCAGGCCGGTGCCCGCCCGCAGCACCAGCAGATGGACCATGTAGAAGGCGAACGACAACTCCCCGAGCCGCACCATGCGCCGGTGCCGCCACAGGGAGGGCAGTCCGTGCAGGTCGGCGACGGCCGCCGCCGGGATGAGCAGGGCGAAGCCGATGACGGTGCAGGTGGTGGCCGGGTAGCCGGGGGTCACCTGCGGGACCAGGAAGTAGCCGATGACCGCCAGGGCGAGCGAGGCCTCCAGGCCCGGTCCACGCCAGCGGTCGAGCAGTACCAGCCGGGCGACGGCGGCGCCGATCACGAACTCGGGCAGCCGGGCGGCGGGCAGGGAGTAGAGCGGCTGCGAGAACCAGTGGTGGGCGTCCGCCCAGGCCAGCACGAAGACCGCGAGCAGCGAGACCCCGGCCAGCGCCGCCGCCCCGCGGGCACCGAGCCGGCGGAGCAGCAGCGCGAGCAGCGGGAAGGCGGCGTAGAAGAAGGCCTCGCAGGCCAGTGACCAGCTGACCGGGTCCAGGGTCTGCCACCAGGGGCGCCACCAGGAGTGGACGAGCAGGACGTTCGCCACGCCCTGGCCCAGGGTCGGCTGCGCCAGATGGGGCAGCGTCCAGGCCATGAGCAGTGCGACCGCGGCGGTGACCAGGTGCACCGGCAGGATGCGGGCGACGCGCCGTCTCCAGAAGGCGGGGGCGCGGTCGCCGGGCCTGGCGGACCACATGAGCACGAACCCCGACAGCACGAAGAAGAAGGACACACCGGTGCCGCCGGCGCCGAAAGCCCAGGTCGCGAGGGACTGGGCGGTGCCGTCGAAGTAGCGGAAGTTGTGGATGTGCAGGCCGAAGACGAGCAGGGCGGCCATCCATCTGAGCCCGGTGAGGGACGGCAACGAGGGAGCCGAGGGGATCCGGGCAGGCCTGGCGGTGGACGGGGCGGGAGCAACGAGGGTGGCGGACGACGACATGAGAGGGAGCGTTGCCGGTTCACCATCTTCCAATCGGTGCCGTAGGGAACGTCACACGAACGGAGGGCGTCATTGGAATCGTCCCTGGTGTTAGGCCCGCGCTACTGGTGGGTCTATCGTCGGAATCGTGGGCCATAGGTGGGAGGTCGGCCGGGTGATGCCGGAGGACGAGGCTGTGATCGGCTGTATCGGGAAGGTGCTCATCGGCACCCGCGGTTCAGCGGGGCCCGGCGAGGTCCTGGTGCCTGTCCGGGGCGGCTCCGAGACCTTCCTCGCCTGGTCCGACGATCCCCTGCCGACGGGGGCGACGGTGCTCGTGATCGAGTCACGTGGACGTCGTGCGGTCGGCGTCATCGAGTGGGAGGACCCACTCTCGGCGTTCGGCGACTGTGCCGACGCAGACTGAGGAGTAGCAGAATGTTCGGTTACCGCGTTCCCGCTCCCGACGAGGCGATGCTGATCTCGGGTGGCAGGCGGGGACTGGGGGGCGCGCCGTTCCGGGTGGTGACGGGGCACGGCAAGTTCGTGCTTCCGATCTTCCGAAAGACCCGTTTCCTCACGCTGGCGATGTGCGAGGCCGAGGTCACGGAGACCTGTGTGACCCGGCAGGGCATCGCCCTGAACGTCCGCGCAGTCATCGCGTTCAAGGTCGGCAACGACACCGAGAGCATCATCAACGCGGGCCAGCGTTTCCTCTCGGACCAGGACCAGATGTCGGTGCTGACCGGCCGGATCTTCGCAGGCCACCTGCGGGCGATCATCGGCTCGATGACGGTCGAGGAGATTGTCACCGAGCGGCAGAAGCTGGCCGCGGAGGTCCTGGACACCTCGAAGATCGAGATGGCGAAGATCGGCCTGATCGTCGACTCGCTGCAGATCCAGTCGATCGACGACGGCGCCACCGGTTACATCGACGCGATGTCCGCCCCGCACAAGGCGGCCATCCAGCGACAGGCCCAAATCGCCCAGGCGCAGGCCACCCAGGCCTCGGCCGAGGCGGAGCAGGTGGCGGCGCGCAACCAGGCCGAATACGCCCGGCAGACCGCGGTCGTCAAGGCGGAGTACTCGGCCGAGGTGGACCGGGCACAGGCCAAGGCCGCTCAGGCCGGACCGCTGGCCCAGGCCCACGCCCAACAGGAGGTGCTGGCCGCACAGACCGAACTGGCGCAGCGGCAGGCCAAGTTGCGTCAGCAGCAGCTGGTGGCGGAGATCGTGAAGCCGGCCGAGGCCGAGGCCGAGCGGATCAAGCTGCTCGCCCAGGCGGACGCCCAGCGGATGAAGATCCAGGCCGAGGCGGCGGCCTCGTACGACCGGGTCGCGCTGGACCGGATGCTGATCGACCAGCTCCCGCAGATCGTGAAGGAGGCCGCGGGCGGCCTCGCCGGAGCCAACGTCAACGTCCTCAACGGCGCCGACGGCCTCGGTGAGATCGCCGCCGGCCTGGTCTCCCAGGGCCTGACCATCCTGGACTCGGTCCGGCAGAACCTCAGCGGGGACGAGTCCGAGGGGCGTCCCTCGAGGGGCGGCGGCGTTCTCGAACTGCGCGCGAACAACGACCGGAAGTCGGACGACGGTCCGGTGGACGTCGACTGACGGAGGTGAACGCGGTTCATGGGCTGCGGGCCGGCGCTTCAGCGCCGGCCCGCAGCCCTTTACGCTGGCCACGACCTGCCCGAACTCCAGAAACGGGGCTGACACCGTGGAACTCGCCTTCACCGGCACGGTGATCGAATGGCGCGGGCCGGCGCCGTACTACTTCGTCCCCGTTCCCGAGGAGGAGTCCGCCGACATCCGGTCGGTGGCCGCGGCGGCCACGTACGGCTGGGGCGTGATCCCGGTGCAGGCCCACATCGGCGACACCGCTTTCGAGACGTCGCTCTTCCCCAGGGACGGCGCATATCTGCTGCCGCTCAAGATCGCCGTGCGCAGGCCTCGGGGGCTGTCGGCGGGGGACGAGGTGGCGGTGCGGATGACGGTACGGCTCCAGGTCCACGGCGAGTTCGACGGAGCGATCTGATGCGACTTCCCGACATGCCGCTCCACGACCCGTTCGTCGTCGCCGACGAGGCGACCCGTACCTACCACCTCTACACGTCCAACGACCCGTCCGTGTCCGGCGTGGACGGTGTCGGCACGATGGTCTACCGCAGCCGGGACCTGCGTGACTGGGAACGCCCCCTCGTGGTCTTCCGGACCGCCGGCCAGAAGGGACTCTGGGCGACCGAGGGCGGCTGGGCACCCGAGGTGCACCCGTGGGAGGGCAGGTACTACCTGTTCACCACCCTGCACAACCAGGACGGCCAGCTCCCGGCCCCTCCGCCCGGCCAGTGGGGCACCCCGTTCCCCACGACGACCCATCCGCGCGGCACGGTCACCGCGGTCTCGGACTCCCTGCTGGGCCCGTTCACCGTCGTCGACACCGCCCGCCCCACCCCGCCCGCCCACCTCATGACCCTCGACGGAACGCTCTACGTCGACCCGTCCGGACAGCCCTGGATGGTGTACGCCCACGAGTGGCTCCAGACCATCGACGGAACCATGGAAGCGATCCGGCTGGCTCCGGACCTGACCGGCACGATCGGCGACCCCGTCTTCCTCTTCAAGGGCTCGGACGCGCCCTGGCTCGGCGAGCAGATACCGGCCGGCGTACCGCACCAACTCCCGCCCTACGTCACCGACGGCCCCCAACTCCACCGCGCCCCCGACGGCTCGCTCCTCATGCTGTGGTCGACGTACGAGAAGAACGTGGTGGGCAAGGACGGCACCCTCACCGGCGGCTATGTGCAGACCTACGCCGTCTCCAACTCCGGTGACCTCAAGGGTCCTTGGCGACAGCGACGCCCCCTCGTCCGCGAGGACAGCGGTCACGGCATGCTGTTCCGCACCTTCGACGACCGGCTGATGATGATCCTGCACCGGCCCTTCGAGAACGCCCGGGGAAAGCTGTACGAGATGGAGCTCACCGGCGACGAACTCCGGGTGCTCCGGCAGCGGACCGACCTCGACGGGGGTGGGTGACGGGCGGACCGGTGGCCGACGAAAGAAGGGCCCCGCAGGCCTCCACCCGCGAAGACCCTCCGCACCGTCGGGACGACAGGATGTGAACCTGCGACCGTGGAAGGCTCGACGGCGTCCTCTCCGGCCGACGGCATGCCGGTGTGCCACACGCTGTCAGCCGACGTTGGCGCCCGGCGAGTCGTCCGCCGGGTGTCCGTCGCGCAGGGCGGCGAGCGCGGCGGCGAGCTTGCCGCGGCTGGTGATGCCCAGGCGGGGATAGATGCGGTACAGATGGGCTCCGACGGTGCGGTGCGAGATGAACAGGCGCTGGCCGATCTCCCGGTTGCTGAGCCCCTGCGACGCCAGCACCGCGATCTGCATCTCCTGGGCCGACAGCCGGTCGCTGGTGTTCGCCTGCCGCCGACCGCTCGACTCGCCGGCGGCGCGCAGTTGTTCGCGGGCCATCTCGGCCCAGGGCCGCGCGCCGACCCGGTCGAACGCGTCGCGGGCGCTGCGCAGCGGGCTCCGGGCGTCGACGTTGCGCCGTTGCCGACGCAGCCAGCGGCCGTGGTGCAGATGCAGCCGGGCCCGCGACAGGGCCCAGCCGGCGGGCAGCGCGGCCGGCGCCGCGGTACAGCGCTCCTCCGCCGAGATGCCTACCTGGTCTACCTCGACGGCATCGGCAAGCGCCACGTCCGCGACAGCCGGGACTGCGGCCAGCTGGTCAAGGCCCTGATCGCCGGAGCGCCGGAGCTGCGGGTCCTGGGACAGGTGCAGCCCTACTCACCACTGGCCGACCCCCTTGCCGATCGGCCGGTGTGGGCGTGGCTGCGCCGCCGCATCGGGCTGTTGCTGTTCCTGCACAATGTCGTGCAGACCTTCGTCGCCGCCGACCACCGCTACCGCCCCCTGTACAACCGGGCCGTCGGCTCCCAGATCGCCACTCAGCTCCGGCTCGCCGGCTACCGGCCCGACAGCGGTATCCCCGTGGTGCTGCTCAGCTACAGCGGCGGCGCCCAGGTCGCCACCGGCGCGGTCGACGAACTGCACACCCAGCTGCGCTGCCCGCTCCTGCTGATCACACTCGGCGGGTTCCACAACGGCGCCAACGACCTCACCCACGCCGAGCACTTGTATCAGCTCACCAGCGCGAACGACCAGATCGAGCGGATCGGTACCTGGATCTTCCCCCAGCGCTGGCGGCTGCTCCGTCGTAGCGGATGGAACCGGGCCCGCCGCGCCGGGAAGATCACCGTGCATCGGCTCGATCCGGCCACCCACTTCGGGCCGCGCGGCTACATCAACCCGACTGCTCCGCTGCCCGACGGCCGCAGCCACCTCGACCGCACCGCCGACACGGTGATCGCGGTCATCCGCGCCCGGCACAGCGCGACCGTCACACAAGGGGACCCGTTGCCATGAGGGTCTCCCCGCCGGCCACGTCACCGTGACAACCGCCACCCCGCTGGACGACGCCCGGATGCGCGAGGCGATCGACGAAGCGGGTTACCAGTTCACCGGACGGGTGTGACCGTCGGCCTTCGCCCCGCAAGCCCGACAGGACCGGCGTCTACTATGGCCGTGCGTATTCGGTGGCGAAAGGGAGTCAGGCCCATGCGACGGCTGGGGGATCTTGAGGCAGAGATCATGGATCGTCTCTGGACGTGGAACCGTCCGGCGACGGTGCGTGAGGTCGTCGACGACATCAACAAGGTCCGCCCCGTCGCGTACACCACAGTGATGACCGTCACCAACATCCTCTACACCAAGGGCTGGCTGTTGCGCGGCAAGCAGGGCCGGGCCTGGCTCTACACTCCGGTCCGCAGCCGCGAGGCCTACGCCGCAGCGTTGATGGAGGACGGTCTGGGCGAGAGCAAGGACCGCTCCACCGCGCTGGTCCACTTCGTGGAGAACATGTCCGAGGATGAGGTCGCGGCCCTGCGCAAGGCTCTGCGGAACGTGAGTCGGCAGGCGAAGGCCGAGTCGTGAACGCGGCCGTGGCGCTCGTCGGCTACACGGCAGCGGTGGGCGTCGTCGTCCCGCGTCTGCTGCTGCGCACCAGTTGGCCGCACCGGGCCCCTGCGCTGGCGGCCGCCGTATGGCACGCCCTCGCGGTTTCCTTCTCGATCGCGGCCGCCCTCACCGCGGCCACCCTGGCCATGCCCACCGAGCATCTGCACGCGGGGCTGGTAGGGCTCCTGCACAACTGCGGACTGAGCACAAGCGCAACCGGGCCCGATCCCGACATGGCGGACCGGCTGGCCGTCGGGATTCCCGCCGCGATCGGGATCGCCCTGGCCGGGACCTTCGCCTTCCACGTCGTACGAGCCCATCGGCAGCGCACGCAGCACCGGGAAGCCCTCGACCTGGTGGGCCGCCACTCGGCCCGCTTGTGCGCCACGATCCTGCCGTACAACACCCCTGCCGCCTACTGCCTGCCCGGCCGCCGCCCGCGGATCGTGATCAGCGACGCGGCCGTACGCCACCTGACGCCCGAGCAGCTCGACGCCGTGCTGGAACACGAGCAGGCCCACATCGCGGGCCGCCACCACCTGGTCCTCGCCGCCATAGAGGCCTTCCACTCCGTCTTCCGCTGGGTGCCACTGGCCCGCCACGCCCGTGAGCAGACGGCACTGCTGCTGGAGATGATCGCGGACGACCGGGCGCTGCGCAGCCACTCCCACGAGGTGCTGGCCACCGCGATGTACGAGATGGCCGCGGCCCGCACCCCGAAGGGCGCACTGGCAGCGGGCGGCCCGAACGCCCTGATCCGCCTGAAGCGCATCCTCGGCCCGCGCGAGGCACCGCACCCCGTCCTGTGGGGTTCCGTCGCTGCGGCGGCGATGGCGGTCCCGCTACTGCCTCTGCTGGTCGCCTGCCCGCCCGGTCTCGGCTGAACGCTCCAGCCGGGTCGCGGACCTCAAGGTGCGGTACCTGCCGTACGGAGAACTCCCGTCGAACCGGGAGGCGATCATGCGGTTTGGCAAGGGACCGCATCCCATTGAGGCCCTGGCGCGCGACCTGAGCTGAGTCGGCTCGGCGGCACCGACGGTCAAGACTTTGCCATGTGCCACTGGTGACTGAACGGAACCGAAGTTGCCCGACGTACTAAGGAAGTAAGTAGAAACAGCCTCCCGGCGAAGGGAAACTCCGTGATCCGCCAACGCACCGTCCTCGCAGCAGCCGCAGGGCTCGCCTCCACGCTCCTGTTGGCGGCATGCGGCTCCTCGTCGGACAACGCGTCCAGCACGAGCCCCGGCAACGCCGCGCCGGTCGCCACGGCCAGTTCGGCTCCCGCGACCTCCGCGCCGGCCGACAGCGGCGGTTCCGACAGCGGACATATGGCCACGACCACCATGCTGATGGCCAAGTCGATGAAGGGCATGGGCAGCGTGGTCACCGACGACAAGGGAATGACGCTCTACCGCTCCGACATGGACCAGGCGACCCCTTCCATGTCGATGTGCACGGGTGCCTGCGCGAAGACCTGGATGCCCGTCATGGCACAGGACTCCGTGCAGACGATGGGGGTGGAGAAGAGCCTCCTCGGCAGCGTCAACCGCTCGGACGGCATGAAACAGCTCACCCTTGGCGGCTGGCCGTTGTACCGGTACATGGGCGACACGAAGGCCGGACAGATGAACGGCCAGGGCAAGGACAAGATGTGGTTCGCCGTCACTCCGGCCGGCAAGAAATCCGCCATGACGGGCTGAGCGAGGCCGTGCAGCCGTGGGGCGGTGCCACAGGCCGTCAGAGGACAGCCCGCCCCCCTGCTCTCGACGAACTTCTGCCGCGAAGCGACCTCGCCCCTGACCAGGATCAACGAGTCCTACAGCCGGGGGTCCAGAGTGCGCAGACGCCCGCGAACCTCGGGTCGTTTTCGTAACACACATAGCGTCACCGTCGCCATCACGACCAGCGAGCCACAGCCAAGTAATGCGCTTCGCGGAAGCGATTGGGGCACCCCAGAGTTGAACTACTCTTAATGAACTTAGTAGATTCTGCAACGAACCTCCGCTCGGGAGATCGCTCACACGGGTGGGTGGCGGCGGAGGGGCACCGCCCGCCGGCGTGTCGGTAGGCGGCTGAAGGAAGAAGGAGCTCGCCTCCGTGGCGTCCCACCGTCGACCCAAACAGCCGAACCGCACGCGCGCGACCGTGCTGGCTACCGCAGCTGCCGCTGTAGCGCTGAGCACGAACACCGCCAACGCCGCACCGAGCGAGAAACCGGCCAAGGACGAGGTCAAGGCCAAGGTCGACAAGCTCTACGAAGAGGCAGAGCAGGCCACCGAGCAGTACGACGGGGCCAAGGAGAAGCAGCAGAAACTGCAGCAGGAAATCTCCACCATTCAGGACAACGTCGCCCGTGGCCAGGAGGAGCTCAACAAGCTGCGTGAGGGCATAGGTTCGATGGCCGCGAGCCAGTATCGCACCGGCGGCATGGACCCCTCCGTCCAGCTCTTCCTCGCCTCCGACCCGGACGACTACCTCGACAAGGCATCCACACTCGATCAGTTGAGCGCCCAGCAGGTCGAGGCGCTGAAGAAGATCCAGGAGAAACAGCGCGAGCTCGCGCAGGAGCGCACCGAGGCCTCCGGCAAGCTCAAGGACCTGGCCGCCACCCGCACCGAACTGGGCCAGCAGAAGACGGAGGTCCAGGCCAACCTCGCCGCGGCGCGGAAGCTCCTCAACACCCTGACCGCCAAGGAGAAAGCGGCGCTCGCCACCGAGGAGGCCCGGGCCAACCGTTCCTCCAGCGAGAGGGTGAACCTCGGCAACAGCACCGCCGCCTCCAGCCGGGCCGCCGCCGCCTTCCAGGCCGCCCAGAGCAAGCTGGGCACCCCCTACGTCTACGGCGCCTCCGGCCCGTCCTCCTTCGACTGCTCGGGCCTGACCTCCTGGGCCTATGCGCAGGCCGGCGTCTCCATCCCGCGCACCTCCGAGGCGCAGGCCAACATCGGTACCCGCATCACCTCGCAGAGCGACCTCCGGGTCGGCGACCTGGTCTTCTTCTTCAACGACCTGCACCACGTCGGCCTCTACGCGGGCAACGGCCAGATTCTGCACGCCCCCCGAACCGGCACGGTCGTCCGGTACGAGTCGATGAGCACGATCGGCGGCCCGTTCATGTTCGGCGTCCGGGTCTGATCCACTCGGCTGGTCAGGGCCTTGGATCGCGTCACAGAACCTCCCGTCCGAACCGCTCTCCCCGCGGTAGCGGAGGACGGCGACCACGCCCTGCCGCCTGACCAAGGAGTCGACCGAACCACACCGTGCCGCATCACAGCACCGCAGCGGGCCCGGCGTAGTGATGGACGGCAGCCGGAGTTGCCTAGCTGGACGAGGAGACAGTGCTGGTGCCGGTGATGGCCGCCGACAACGAGACCGGCGCCCTCCGGCCCATCCGGGAATTGGCCGAACTCACCCACGAGTACGGCGCACCGTTCCAGTGCGACGCCGCCCAGACGACAGAGAAGGTCCCCCCTCGACGTCCGCACCCTGAGCGTGGACCTGCTCCCCGTCGTCGGCTGCCGAGCCGGCGTCGCGAGGGCGCACGCCCGCAGGGTGACCAGGGCGGGTTCCAGCGGACTCCACCGAGGCGACTCCAACTGGCCCCAACAGTAGGCGTTCGGGCGCACTGAGAGGTACTGGCGAGGCCCGACGTGGCCCCACCTTGGCTCTTGCGGTGGGACGGTGGCCTGGTCCGCCGCGCCGAGGTTGCCCGGGTGTCGTCCGTGAACATCAAGCGTGGCCCGAACCGGGTTCCTCCCGAAGTGCTGAACGGCCGCTGCGGCACTCGTGAAGAGAGTCACCGAGCCCGGGGTTGCGGGAGATCACGTACGTCTGATCCAGATCGCTCTGGAACAATCCGGCGCCGAAGTCGACGGAAAGACCGAAGACCGGGACGACCCATCGGTTGGCGTCGTCCGTCCATGTGCGGTCCGGCACAGCCCACAGCCAAGCCGCCACAGAGATCGCCCGTCTCTCCTCGGGAGACGATCACATCCCTTCCCTTCCTTCGGCGTAGCCCGGCGTGCAGGCCTCGTCACCGGAGGTGATCCTTCTAGGGGTGCCTTCGGAGCACCCTCCGACGAGACGACGAAAAGTTTGAGGCTGCGCCGTGACCCAGATGACCGAGCATCAGCTTGCCACGATCGCTCACCCCGATCTCCTCGCACACGCCACCGCGACGCACGACGGTCCAGGGCCCAGGACGTTCGCGGATCTGGCGGCCATGCGCCGCACCCAACCGCTGGAGAAGGTCCGCAAGAACGAGAAGGACCTGACCGAGGCCGAGCGGTCCCGACTGATCGACGCGTTCAACATGATCAACCAGTCCGGTGTGCTGGGAAGATTCGTCGCCATCCACGCCAACATGAACCATCACCAACACCGCATGAGCAACGCTCCGGACGACCTGGGAGCCCAGCGGTTCCTGCCCTGGCACCGAGTCTTCCTGGACCGGGTGGAGACGGCCCTGCGCAGGATCCACGCCGACGTCGCCATCCCGTACTGGGACTGGACTGCCGACCAGCAGGTCCCGCAGTGGCTGGCCGACGTACGGCCCACCGTGATCGTGCCCGGTTCGATGGGCGGGGTGATCCAGGTGACGCGGTCACCCGGTAGCCAGGAGGAACTCCGGCAGATCACCGACCGTATCGACGGCGTGATGCAGAGCGGTACCTTCAGCAACTTCGTGGACGGCCTGGAATCCATCCACGACGACGTACACGTGTGGGTGGGTGCCACCATGACGGACATTACGACCGCCGCGGCTGACCCTCTCTTCTACATGCACCACGCCAACGTCGACCGCCTCTGGTGGACCTGGCACCCGACACACCAGAACGAGAACCCTGCGCTGAACGGCGACGACGCGGTCATGGACCCCTGGCGCGTCACCGAGCCGACCACCCGCAACATCGCCAACTTCCACTACGCCTACCGCTGACGGTCCGCGGTGTGCCCCGCATGACATCAGTGCACGGCCCCGGTGGTCCCAGATCAAACGGCCATCCGGGGCCACTCGCCGCTCTGGCAGCGACCGCGGGGAACCGTCACGGTAGGTGAACGGGGGTGTCCTCCGCGGATCGCCGGGCAACGGTTGTCAGTGGGGACCGCCATCATGAAGCGATGGATGATCTCGCTTTGCTGCGGCGTGAGTTCTCGGAGGATGACGACGCGTTTCTCGCGATCATGATCCGTGACCAGCACTGGGACAAGGGCGCCTTCTCCCGGCTGGAGTGGGCCATGCGGCAGATATGCGAGACGTTCGAGCAACGCGATCAGCAGGACTTGCCGCGGTGGCTGGTGGAGGGGTTCTGGATCTGCGTGGACTGGCTACCCGATCACACGGCCCATCCCCGCTTTCCCCGTCCCGAGCCTCCGGCGTACTACGAAGCCGCGTTGAAGAGGCTGAGGGATCTGCAGTACTGGCTCGTCACAGGCGTCTCGCCCTATGTGCCCGGTCACGTATGGGCAGATCTATAGGGCTGCCACGCATCACCGCGTGCGTCACGGCAGGTCACGTCAAAGAGGATCACCTTCCGTGGACAGCCAGACGGTCACCAGTGGCACGTCGGCCGAGTTCTCGCGCACCAGCGCGTGACCGTTTACTACCTCGCTCCCGTCCTCCCCAAGGGCGCACCCTCGCCTGACACCGCCCACCAACGACACAGCGTCGATCCGCCAAAACGCGGACGATCCGACGGTTCACCGCGCGACATCCGCTACTCCATGACATCGGCGATCACGAGGCCGTCGCCACCTCAGCCCACTACGACAGCGGGCCCACAGCCGACCCGTTCCGTGACCTCCATCACACCCTGCAGGCCTCAAGAAGTCGGGGTTGGCCACGAACTCGGGACGATGGTATGGCGATGGGCAATTCGGACGTAAAAACGAAGCTCCTTAGTTGAAGACCTGCGGGTGGAGTCCACAATGTCCACTACGGCGTCAATAAAGGCCGCCGCACCCGGGATTCGGGGTACTGAGCACTCAACTGTGCTGCGCCACACATTCCTTGAAGTTTCCGAGGAGCCCCTGATACCGGTTGTACTCATGTCCACCACCGCTCACACACGAAGCCGTCGCAAACCCCGCCGCAGCGCGTCGACCATCGCGCTGCGAGCCGGAGTCGCCGGCGGCGTCCTCGGCAGCCTGGCAGTCGCCGGGGCCTCTGGTTCCGCGAACGCAGCCGAGCCGGTGACGCAGACGATCGAACTGCCCACCCTCACGGCCGATCTGGCCACTCAGGTCGCGCAGTCCGCCGACGCCACCCAGCAGGCCGCGGCCAACTACGAACTGCAGGCCGAGCGTGACGCGGCCGCCGCGAAGGCCGCAAAGCAGGCCAAGGCGGACCTCACAGAGGCCAAGAAGAAGGCCGAAGCCGCGCGCAAGGCTGAGGCCGCGCGCAAGAAGGCCGCGGCCTCGCGCTCCTCGGAGCGGACCACGCCGGCCTCCTCCTCCAGCACCGTCTCCGCCCCGAGCGCCTCCTCATCCACCGCCAGTGGCTCGGCAGCAGCGGTCATCGCCTTCGCCCGGGCGCAGATCGGCGACGCCTACGTCCTCGGCGCCACCGGCCCCAACTCCTGGGACTGCTCCAGCCTCATGCAGGCGGCGTTCAAGCAGGTCGGCATCAGCCTGCCGCGCGTCTCGCAGGACCAGTCGACCGTCGGCACTCCGGTCTCGCTGAGCAACCTCCAGCCGGGCGACATCCTCTACTGGGGCAGCGCGGGCAGCGCGTACCACACGGCGCTCTACGTCGGTGACGGCAATTTCGTCGGAGCCGAGAACCCCTCCACGGGCATCGTCGAGAAGCCACTTTCCTGGGACCCGCCGACCGGCGCGGTACGGGTGCTCTGACGCGCGACGAGGTCACGAGAAGGGCCACTTTTCCCGCACAGTTCTCTGGCCGGGAGAACGGGAAAAGTGGCCCTCGATCCGCTTTTGCCCATGAGCCGGCCACGCCGGTCCGGTCGTCCCCGTCGAACCCAGTGAGTCCGCCCGGACGGCGCAGCAGTGGACGTCAGGCCTTGCGGGCCACGTTCGCCATCATCCCGGCCTCACCGTGGTACGCGTTGTGACAGTGGAGCATCCACTGGCCCGGGTTGTCCGCGTCGAAGAACACCGACACCGTCTTCTTGGGCAACACGATCGCGGTGTCCTTGCGGGGGCCGGAACCATCGAGCTGGTACGTGTGGCCGTGCAGATGCATCGGGTGCCACATGTCGGTGGCGTTGCCCCCCCATATACCCAGCGGGTACCCGAACGCCCGGTCGACTGAAGTCGTTCTTACTTGGTCGACAGTCCTCCGTAGCCCGAACAGGCCGTATGGAATAGCAAGGTTCCGGCCTCGAGGGGGTAGCCCTCCTCGGCCGCGATCGAGCCGTCCGGGTGGACGGCGGCGAACCAGGGCGCCGAGTGGACGTCGACATCAGCGAACGGCAGCGCCGGCGCAGCCAGCCGACCAGTCAGAGCCCCTTGGGCTCGCCCGTCTGCGGCCCGGATCGGCTCGTAGGAGTATGGCCTTGCGTGCATTGACCGGCCCGTCTACGAATATATTTAGTAGCTCAGGCGAGGGTCTGACACACGACACCGCGGAGGGACAGGGAACCGCGAGGCGACGTCGATCGTCTACGAAGACGCTTAGTCCATTAGGGAACGAGAGAGGGGCCTCATGCGACAGCGCCTGACAGCACGACTGGGCCGCCGGACCATACAGTCGCTCGCGCTCGCCTCGGCCGCCGCCATGGTCCTCGCCGCGTGCAGCACCGGCAGCAAGGCGGACAGCGGCTCGGATCTGTCGGGCAGCGGCGGCAAGAACGGCAAGCCGGCCGCGATAGTCGTGGCGCCTGGCGCCGACAGCGCGAGGATACCCGTCAGCCGGAAGGTCACGGTGCGCGCCGAGGGCGGATCCCTGACATCCGTCGAGGTCACATCCCCCGGACCAGGCAAGCTCTCCGGCACCTGGTCGAAGGACAGGTCCGCGTGGACCTCCACCACGCCGCTCGCCCCGGGCGCCACCTACACGGTGAAAGCGAAGGGCAGGGCGTCCGGCGGGTCGGCACTCAGCAAGACCGCATCCTTCTCCACCGAGGCGGCGAAGAACACCTTCGTCGGCGAGTACTACCCCGACAAGGGCGCGAAGGTCGGCGTCGCGATGCCGGTGTCGATCACGTTCAACAGGCCGGTCCACGACAAGGCGGCCGTTGAGCGCAGGCTCAAGGTCACCGCCTCCCCCGCGATCGAAGGCGCCTGGAGCTGGATGAAGGATCGCGACGGCAAGGACCGCATCGACTACCGGCCCGAGACGTACTGGAAGCCCGGCAGCAAGGTCACCCTCCGCATGGACTTGGCCGGTGTCAATGCGGGCGGCGGCATGTACGGCACCCAGCAGCGCGTCGTGAACTTCACCATCGGCGACGCCGTCACCAGCACCGTCGACACCAAGAAGAAGACCATGACGGTGGCGGAGAACGGCAAGGCTCTGCGAACGCTCAAGGTCTCCACCGGCAAGAAGGGCTTCGAGACGTGGAACGGCACGATGGTCGTGCTCAGCAAGGTCCCGACCATCCGCATGAACTCCGACACCGTCGGCATCTTCGGCCCCGAGGCCTATGACCTCGGCGCGGTGAAGTGGGACGTCCAGCTCACCCCGTCCGGCACCTACGCGCACGCGGCGCCGTGGAACGCGGGCAAGTTCGGGGTGGTCAACGGCAGCCACGGCTGCATCGGCATGAGCACCAGCGACGCGAAGTGGTTCTACGACCAGGTCCACCTCGGCGACCCGGTCACGGTCGTCAACTCCGTTGACACTGTGGCGACCAACAACGGCTACGGGGACTGGAACGTCGACTGGGCCGCATGGAAAAAGGGCAGCGCCCTGGGCTGACCCAGCAGTTCCCGTATACCCCTTAGGGGTATACGCTCCCTGTATCGGCCATCGTCGACCCTGAAGTCGGACGAGGACATGGACCCGCTCATCAGGTTGCATCCATTGCATCCACCTCCAGCGCTCCTCTGGCCCGGCCTGCGACGCGCCCGGGCGGGCGGGCGAGGCCGCCGGGCGCCTCGCCGGGGATCCGCGTTCCTGACCGTCGTCGCCCCCTCCGTCGCGTTCGTGGGCATGGCCGGGATATCCGCGGCCTCCATCGACCTCGGCAACGGAGGCAAGGCCGTGCGAGCCGTCGGCGACCCGGCCGTCGAACCCTCCACGGTCAACAGCCAGTTCGACACCCGGCTCCGCACGCTGAGCCGGGGAGTCGATGACTTCGCCGATCGTGCCACCCGCACCCCTTACGCGTCGATCTCGAACAGCAGCGGTGCGAGGAGGAGCGGCGCAGGACAGCGGAAGCGGCTTGCAAGAAGGCGGAGGCCGCGCGCAAGGAGGCGCTGCGCCCGAAGTTCGTACTCTCCGTCGCGCAGAAGGGAGTTGGCGAGTTGTTCGGGGCGGTCGGCTCGATGTGGTCGAGTCGGCACACCGACCTCGACTTGCCGTACTGCGGGGACATCGTCGGGGTGACCGCCCACGGCGCCACGCAGACCTGGTACGCCCATCTCGCCAGTACCCGGATCCGCTCCGGCTACGTAGAGTCCCCCTCTCCACCTGGACGTCCACCCGGGCGGAGAAGCCACGGTGGATCCGCCGGCGTGGCTGCGCAACCACGGACTTGACCCGACGTAGTCGTGTCAGCAACACGTCGGCGTCACAGCGGCGTCTGCCGCCGTCGACTGCTGGTCGCAGTTGAGTGTTGAGAAATCCGCTGCAACGAAGGCACCCGTCTCCCTCTGCTCCCATGTGGCGGCGCGGCTCTGTCTGGCCTGGAACCGATGGGCGGCGAGCGGTGTACATAGGGCAGGACAGGGTTTCGCGAAGCGCGAACCCGTGGGGGAAGCGCGACCCCGTGAGGGAAGCGCGGTCTGGGAGGTGGGCGCGATGAGCGAGGTTCTCAGCGGCGGCCCGAAGCGGCCACCGTGGAAACCGCCGCGCTGGTGGATCGTGGCGATGGCGGCCGCGGTGGCTGTCGCCGCGATCGTGGTGGGCCTCGTCGCCATGAATGGGGAAAACACCTCGTCTTCGGCCGCGCCTCGGCGTTCGCCGTCGCCGTCGCCGACCAACACCCCCTCCTCGAACGGTTCGGACGCCTCTGCCGCGCGGGACAGGACGCCTGGCCTGGTGATCAGGGGCGTCACCTTGGAGCAGGGTTCTTCGCTGAACCGGCACGACAGGACGGCGAATGCCGGTCCGTGGACGGTCACAGTGCGGCGTACGGACGGATCACTGGCGCGCAACGGCGCGTTGGTGACGTTCCCTGTGTCGAAGCCTCGAGTTGGTCGCCCGATCCGAATCGGCGATGTGGCGGGATGGGACCGGAACGGTGAGATCGTCTGGCCTCTGGCAGGCTCGTACGCGCGAGTCCGAGGGGACCTGCGGCGATCGCAATTGGTGACCATCGCCTCCGCGACCACCGTCGCGTCCGGGCGCCCGGAAGTTCGTACACCGTCCGGGTTCTCTGTGGTGTCCACGGGCTCCATACGGCCGCACGTCGTCCGCGAGGCGCGCTACGGCTCGGACGATGTGGGCGAGGCCGGGGCGCTCTCCAACGGCCTGACCTTCACCGGCGTGGTCCGCTGCGGCGGCTTCGAGGACCGGCTGTACGCCGTGGACGCCCAAGCGGCCGGCACCGTGCGCGGCAAGCCCGCGGTCGTGACCTCGGGACTCGTCGGCAACGCCGTGCTGGCCTGGGAGCCGGAACCCGGCGTCGTCGCCTACGTCGGCTACAGCGGCGCCGCCCTCGACCAGGGGGCCGTTGCCGCCCTGCGCCGACTCGCCTCGCGAACCCGTCTGCTCAGCCCACAGCAGTGGCAGGGCACCCGCCCCGCGACGTTCGATCAGGTCAACGACCTCGGTTAGGCATGCCTGGCCGGCGTACGGCCCAGCGGCCGAACTGACCACCGAAACAAGCGGTCAGCGTGGCGGTGGCACGAAATCCCACCGGCCACCTGAACGCCCTCCGACCCCGAAACGTACTAAGGGAACTAGCAGATAACGCTCACGTGGTGCCCTTCACGCTTCGCACGACGAGGCGGGTCGGCAGCGCGGAACCGTCCATGCTCGGACGATCGGGAAGGTGAAGATGGGAACTCTGGCGCTCAGTTGGACCGTGGCGGTGGTCGCCGCCCTGGTGGCCGCCGTGAGCGTGGTCCGGGTGGCAACCACGAGCGGTGAGATCCGTTTCGCGGCGGGCGGTGACCTGCTGATGGGCCTGTGTATGGCCGCCATGGCGTTGCCCGCGACGGTCGGCTGGTACGCGGGCTACGGCATGTGGTGGGCGGCGGCGTTCGGCATCCTCGGGCTCGGCGGCGTGGCGATGGCCGTCAAGCACACACGCACCTGCGGGTGGAAGCACGGCCGCCACTGGGTGCACCTCATCGTCGGGAGTGCCGGCATGGTGATCATGACGCTCGCCATGACGAGTACGTCGTCCGGACCTGTGCTCGCCCTGGGTGGCTCCTCCATGGCGAACATGCCGGGTATGGAGAACATGGCGAGCACGACAGGCGCGCATCAGATGGCCGGCATGGGTTCCATGGAGGGGATGGGGTCCATGCCGGGAATGGGATCCATGCGGGGCATGGATATGTCGGGCGCGACCACCACAGCCGCCGACACCAGCACCCTGGGGCTCTCCACCTCTGCCTGGCGCCTCATGTTCGCGGCGCTCGCGCTCTACTTCCTCCTGTCGATCGGCGCCTCGGTCTGGGCCAGGGTTCGGGGCACCGACCGGCGCGTCGGGAGAGGGGCCGCCTGGAGTCGCTGGCTACTCGCCATGCCGGACACAGTGGTGGTCTTCCTGGCATCGCTGACGCTCTCGGTGTGGGACAGGAGCAGGATGGCGCAGCGATCGGGTCGCGGGCGGCGACGCAAGTCCGGAGCCGCGCCGGATGCGGCGCTGGCGGCCCACATCGGTATGGGCGGGACCATGTCCGCGATGCTGCTGATGATGGTCGCATGACAGCCGTTCGTCACTGACCGTCATGGCGACGACACTCTCCAGTCGGAAGCGCACAGCACCATGGTCGACATCGGCCGTCCCTCACGACGGACCGGACTCGGCAGGAAACCGACCCGCGAAGCTGATTCGTATGGAACGCCCGGGACGGAGAGAATGGATGCAAAGCGATCCACGTGCCCGGGCGGGCTCGGACTCCGCGATCACCAGGGCAGGCCACCCACGGCCACCGATCCGAAGGGTCCGGTCCGATGTCGGCCAGCTGTCGCTGCGGTGCGGAACGACCGCGCTCCGCCAACCGCCCGTGGACGCGCCAGGCCAGGACGACGGCGATCACTTCGATCCCGATGGCCGCGAGCCATGCGCTGACGCGGGTGTCGAGCGTTCCCGGATCACCCACGCCGGGCGGATTGGCCGGGTAGCGGGGGAAGGGCAGCAGCCAGTCCCCGGTGAATCCGGCCCGCCAGTGTCAGCGAACGCCGCCACGGCGCACCGTCCGGATCTCGCCCAGCTCGACGCGGAGAAGACTCGTCAGCGCACCATCGACCTCGGCATGCCCACGTTCTCCGACCTGGCAGGACGCACAGGATCCAGCCCACAGCCGGGTTTTTCTCCGCGTTGACCAGTCGCCCTGTGACGGGCCGATATGCAGTTCGGAGTCGGTCAGCCCGCATCGACTCCGAGTTCGATCACCGGTCCAACCAGGGCAAGAGCCTGATCGACGACCTCGTCCAGGCTTTCGCTGCCGTCGCTGTCCACCCAGCGGCGCAGGGCGGCTTGGAAGGCCGTCAGGGCGACACCGGCAGCGACGGCAGGACGCAGGTCGACGTCCGGGTCCAGTCCGGCACGCAGGGCGAGGATGCCGGTCATCTCGGCCTGCCACTGGGACTGCCGCTCCAGGAAGCGGGCCAGAAGGGCCGGGGTGTCGAGGATCAGCCTGCTCACGCGCAGCATCTTGGCCGGATTGCCGACGCTCATCGAGGTGAACACCGACAGGGCACGACGCAACGCCACCGCGGGCGGCTCGTCGGCGGGCCGGGCGTTCAGCTCCGCGCACAACTTCACGCCGGCTTCCGCCAGCATGTGCACGATCACGTCTTCCTTGGAATCGAAGTAGCGCGAGAACGTACGGCGTGACATTCCCACGGCGGCCACGATCTGGTCGACCGTCGTCTCTTCGAATCCCTGGTCGGCCAGCAGCTTGACCGCGGCCTCCGCCAGTTCGCTGCGCACGAGCAGGCGCTTGCGTTCCGCCATGTTGGCCGCCGGGGCCGTCTTCGCATCTCCCACGACACCGATGCTAGTCCGAGCCAGGTGAGTCCCTCCAGGCCATTATTGACTCACTGTGTCATTGACGGCAGTCTAAGTCTCATGTCAGACAGCAAATGGACCGCATCCCGCATCCCCGACCTGACGGGCCGGACCTTCGTCGTCACCGGAGCCAACAGCGGCCTCGGCCTGGCCACCACCCGCCACCTGGCGCGGCACGGTGCGCACGTCGTCATGGCCGTACGCAACGAGGCCAAGGGCCGCCGGGCCGTCGCCGACATCCGCGCCGCCGATCCCGACGCAAGCCTTGAGATGCGCCATCTCGACCTCGCCGATCTGGACTCGGTCAAGGCGTTCGCCGCCCGCGCGCACGACGACGCCCTGCAGGTCGACGTCCTGATCAACAACGCGGGTGTCATGACGCCACCCCGAACGCTGAGCCCCCAGGGCCACGAGTCACAGTTCGCCGGTAACCACCTCGGCCACTTCGCCCTCACCGGCCTGCTCATGGACCTGCTGCGGCAGGGGCGTGACCCGCGTGTGGTGACCGTCAGCTCGATCGGGCATCACGGCGGGCAGATCCACTTCGACGACCTCTCCGGCGCCCGGAAGTACCAGCGCGTGAAGTACTACGACCAGTCGAAGTTCGCCAACGTCCTTTTCGGCCTGGAACTCGACCGCAGGCTCCGCGCGGCCGACAGCCCGGTACGCAGCCTGCTCGCCCACCCCGGGATCACAGCCACCAACCTCCAGCAAACTGGCCCGACCGGCCTGTTCCGGGTGGGAGGCGCCCTCGTCAACCGGCTGTTCGCCCAGGACGTCGAGATCGGCACGCTCCCCCAACTGCACGCCGCGACGGCACCGGACGTCGAGGGCGGGCAGTTCTTCGGCCCCGACGGATGGAAGGAGTTGCGCGGACATCCCACGATCGTCCGCCCCGACCCTGCGGCGGAGGACCCTGACACCGCACGCCGCCTGTGGGTGCTGTCCGAGGAGCTGACCGGTGTGGTCTACGCACCCGCCCCTTCGGCATGACCCAAGGCCATCTTCGGCCCGCATACAGCGGCAGCGGTGGGGGGAGTGCCCTGAGGAGTGCGTGCTGCCGTGCCTCGGCCTCACGGCTCCGAACGGTGATGAGACTCTTTGAAATCGGCCAGAGCTGCTTCTCTTCCTCACTTGTTCCGGTTTCGGACGGTGTGGGGAGGGTGGGGAGTATGAGACATGCTTGAGGGGCCGCCGACCGTCAGGTCGGCGGCCCCTGGCCTCGGTTACGCGCTGGGCCGACGTTGCGGACGGCATCCGGGCACTTGGCTGGCGCGCCGGCTCCGATCCGACGGCTGGAGCGGCATGGCCCAGACGTTCCTGACGCGTCACGGCGGAACCGCCGTGCTCACCGGCAGGTTCGTCGGAGTCATCCGGGCCTTCCTGCCCTTCGCCGCCGGAGCGTCCGGCATGCCGTACCGCCGCTTCTTCTTCTCCAGCGCGGCACGCATCGCTGGTCTGGGGCACCGGTAACGTGCTCCTCGGCTACTTCGTCGGCACGGCGGCGACCAGGGTCCTGCACTCGGCGGGGCTGATCGGCGCCGCCGCGCTTGCCGCCGTTGCTGTGGCGCTGTTCTGCGTTGTGTGGGTCCACAAGCGCCGTCGCGGCCGCGTGCAGGCGGCGAGTGCCGTGGTGGCGTCGGGCGGGGTTCCTCGAACCTCCGAACAGCGGCCAATGCGCGTCGTCACGTATTCCGAGGAGAAGTAGTCCATGGGACGCGCCGGGCAGCGCATGGAAACCGGCAGCCAGCTCGCCCACCCCGAGAACTTTCCGGCGGGACCTGCACTGACCGCGCGGCACCGACGTAGGCACGGGTCGCCCGCACGCTCGACAGACCCACGCCGCCGCACGCCAAAGGCGTCGGATTCGGCACCGACGCTGGTGATCGCCGACGTCCCGCCCTTCTCCCCCGGTACCCCAGCGGCCGCGCATGTCAGCACCCGGCGCGAACTCGGTGAGAACGGCAATGAGGCTTCTCAGCACCGCGGAGCGAGGTCGGACGGGACGACCGGGGCACTGGCGGGCGGCGGAGCAGCCGCCTCGACGCTCCCACGGACGCTGAATGCCGTCGAAGGCCAGACCGGTGTGGAGCTGGTCGCGACGATCAGCCGTCCGTCACGCCCTCGGCCCACGCCCCCCATTCGCAGGCCCCGGGCAGCGGTTCGAACCGCTCCGGCGTTTCCGGTCAGGCCGTCCACCGCCACCCCGTCCTGCGTGGACGGCGGCGAACTGCCTGACCGCCGGCGAAGCCCGACGGCGCGTCAGAGCACGCCGGTCCAGACCAGCTTGGCGCCCGAGTCACCGGCCAGGTACGAGTAGACGAGATTGAGGCCGGAGAGGCCCACCACGACGACCACGAGCGCCGCAGGCGCCCAGCGTGGCATACGGGCTCCGCGCTTCGATCGAACCTGCAGCAACAACAGAATGGTCGTTATGCCGAGTCCCAGACTGAGAAGCTGCAACGTGTCGGCGTAGTCCGCGTGTTGCGCCACCTTGTGAAGCACGCTGCTCGGGTAGTGCTTCTCGGTGACCACCTCCTGCAGGCTTTCACCGGACTCCCGGGCGACGATCGCCATGAGAGGAGTCACCACCGCGAGCACCCACACCACCCAGCCCAACTGGGGGCGGAACCGGGGCAGCATGGCGTATCCAGCAGCGCCCAGCGCCAGCAACGGGATGAGCACTACCGCCGCGTGCACCGCAAGCGGGTGCAGGGGGAGACCCATGAATTCTTTGAACACTGCTCGCTCTCGTTCCCTAGTGCGTGAATGCCGGCTCGGCCGTGGTCGACTCGTGCCAGCCCTCTGACAAGTCAGCCGACATGCGGACGAACGGCGGCCGTCTGCTCCACACCGGTCCCCAGCTGGACCGTGGCGACGGTGGCGGCGCCGTTGGCCTGGTTGCCCGGCGAGACGCCTCGAATGGCCATGGGACCGGCCACCGCCGTGGTGACGAGGGTGTTCAGCAGGGTCTGCCGAGCGAGGCGCCCGGCTGTCGGGGGCGGCTCCCGGTGCGCCGGGCGCGTCGGCGTCATGGTTGCCGAGGCCGGACAGTGCGGTGTTCGGCATCGGTACGTGCATCCGGCCCGGACCGAAGCCGCTGTTGACCCCGGTGAAGAGGACCTGGCCGACGGTCCGCTCGCTCTCGGCATGTGGCCCAACATGCATCAGATGGCACAGTGTGTCAATGTCGGCCCGATGTGATCTATCTAGACGATGCGTCGGGCATCCGCGCTGCCCCCGACGCCGACAGCCGATCGCTGATCCTGCGGTCAGGACCGGGCTGCTGGTGCCGCGGCGCGGGCCCGGTGCGCGCGGATCTCGTCATGGTGGTCGGTGGCCCAGCCGATCAGGGAGGTCACGATCTCGTGGAGGCCGCGCCCCAGCGGGGTGAGCGCGTACTCGACGCGCGGTGGAACCTCCGCGTACGCGGTGCGGGTGATCAGACCGTCCTCGTGGAGCTGGCGGAGCGTGAGGGTGAGCATCCGCTGGGAGATTCCGGGGACCTGGCGCTGCAGGTCGGTGTAGCGCAGCGGGCCGGCCTCCACGACCGCGATGAGCAGCAGGCTCCACTTGTCGCCGACGCGGTCGAGGACCTGCCGGATGAACTCCATGTGCTCGGCGGGGATGCGGGCACAGGGCCCCACCGCCGCCGCGCCGCCCGAACTGCCGGTGACCTCCATGACACACATTCCTCTCCGGCACGAACACCGATGTGCCTTTTGTATCGACTTCCATACTGGCCCATCATGGCGCTACGAACAAAACGTAGGAATCACAGCGCAGGCATGGGAGGCGCGTCATGAAGATCGAGATCTGGGCCGAGGTCACCTGCCCCTGGTGCGGACTGGGCAGCCACCGTCTGGACCGGGCTGTGGAGCGGTTCGAGCACGGCAATGAGGTGGAGGTCGTCCACCACTCGTTCCCGCTGAGCAGTTCCTTCCCCGTGGATGAGACGTTCAGCGTCCGTGACGCGCTGCTGCGCCGGCACGGCATGGGCGGCTCCCAGGCCGAGGCGTCCACGCGCCGGATCGAGGCGCTGGCCGAGGCCGAGGGACTCCGCCCCTACCAGGTGCTGGACAACCTGGTCGGCAACACCGACCTGGCGCACGAGTTCCTCGCCCACGCCTCCGCCGAGGGCAAGAACCGCGAAGCCTGGGACACGATCTTCCGCGCCTACTTCGGCCGGGCCCGCCCCGTCTTCAGCATGGACGACCTGCTCGACCTGGGCCAGGAGATCGGCCTGGACCGCGAGAGCACCCGCCGGGCGCTCACCGAGCACCGCTACCAGCGGCAGGTGAGCGACGATGCCGCCCGCGCCCAGCGCCTGGGCGCCACCGGCGCGCCCTTCATCGTCATCGACGGCAGGTACGGCATCCCCGGAGCGCAGGACAGCGACGGCCTTCTCGACGTGCTGCGCACGGCCTGGGACGAGTCCCACCCGCTCACCCTGACGACCGACGGCGACGCTGCGGTCTGCGGCCCCGACGGCTGCGCCGTACCGGCCCGCAGCTGACCTCCACCGTTCACCCCCCGATCCGCCCCCCGACCCACCCTTGATCGTTTCGAAAGGCTGAGTTGTCCATGTCCTACCTGCTGCACATCGACGCCTCCTCGCTCGACGAGGCATCCGTCTCCCGTCAGGTCGCCCGGTCCTTCCGTGACGAGTGGAAGGGCCCGGTCGTCCACCGCGACCTGGCCGCCTCCCCCGCCCCGCACCTCAGCGCGGCGGGCATCACCGCCCGCACCACCGACCCCGCCGAGCACACCCCCGAACAGGCGAAGGCCGCGGCGGTCCAGGACGAGCTGATCGAGGAGTTCCTCGGCGCCGACGCCTACCTCTTCACCGTGCCGATGTACAACCTCACGATGCCGTCCGTGTTCAAGGCATGGCTGGACCAGATCATGGTCGCCGGGCGCACCCTGAGCTTCGACGGACCCCCTCCCACCCTCGGCCGCCCGGCCGTGCTGATCTCCGCGCGCGGCGGCGGCTACGGCCCCGGCGCCCCCAAGCACGGCATGGACCACCTGGTGCCGACGCTGGAAACCGTCCTGGGCCACACGGCCAACCTCGGCCTCGACCTGACGACGGTCCTGCCCGAACTGACCATGGCCCCGTACGTGCCGATGATGGCCCCGCTGCTGCCGGTGCACGAGGCGTCCATGACCAAGGCGCACGACGAGGCCCGCCGCCTGGGCTCTGCCCTGACCGGCCGACAGGCCGCCTGATCCACCCCTGAACTGCCCGAAAGGCGTTTGATCACCATGAGTAACCTCCTGGTCCTCGGCGGCAGTGGCCGCACCGGCGCCCACGTCCTGGAGCACGCGGCCCGGCGCGGCCACCGCGTCCGCGCCCTGGTCCGCAACCCCGACACGGTGCAGGCACCGGCCGGCGTCGAGCTGATCCAGGGCACGCCCGCGGACATCGACGACATCCGCCGGGCCGCCGAAGGCACCCAGGGGGTGATCAGCGCGCTGGCCAACGCCCGCGCCTCCGACAACCCGTGGGCCAAGCCGGTCAGCCCGCCGACGTTCATGACCGACGCCGCCCGCAACACGCTCACCGTCATGCGCGAACAGGGCATACCCCGCATCGTGCTGACGTCCACGCAGGGCGCCGGCGACGACTGGGCCCGGCTCAACCCGCTGGTCAAGGCGTTCATCAACCTGTCGAACGTCAAGGCGGGCTTCGCGGACCACACCGGCCTCGACCAGGTCGTCCGCGCCACGTCCGGCATCGACTGGACCCTGGCCCGTGCCGTCGCCCTCACCGACAAGCCCCTCAGTGGCCCCGTACGGGCCGCCGAGGCCGGCACCGAAAAGCCCGGCGCACGGATCAACCGCGCCGACCTCGCCCAGTTCCTCGTCCAGACGATCGAGGACGACGATTGGATCCGCAGGGCGCCCCTGGTCTGGAACACCCGCGGCTGACGCCCTCGGGCGGTCCGACATGAACCGGACGCTGTTCCACCCCACCCCACCACCGCACCGCAATCCGAACAGTGAAGGGGAGAACATCCCATGTCCAAGGTGATCGCCATCTTCGGCGCCGGCAAGGGCCTCGGCGCCTCCGTCGCGCGCCGCTTTGCCCGCGAGGGTTTCCGTGTGGCGCTCGTCGCCCGCGGCAAGGAGCGTCTCGACGCCCTCGTCGAGGAGCTGAAGGCCGAAGGCATCGACGCGGCCGGTTTCACCGCCGACCTGTCCAAGCCCGAGCAGGCCGGCGCCACGGTCCAGGCCATCCGTGACCACTTCGGTCGCATCGACGTGGTCGAGTACGGTCCGATCAGCGGCGAGCAGGCCTTCGCTCCCGCCGCGAAGCTGGACGCGGCCACTCTGCGCAAGGACAGCCCGCTGCTCCTGCTCACCCCGGTCGAGGTGGCCCAGGCTGTGCTGCCGGAGTGGAACGAGCGCGGCGATGGCGCCTTCCTGATGACCACCGGCGCCACGGCCGGCTCCCCGCGCCCCTTCGCCAGCGGCGTCGGCCCGCTCATGGCAGCCGCCCGCAACTGGCTCTTCTCGCTCAACGGCGAGCTGGCCGACGCCGGCATCTACGCCGGCACCCTGTCCATCGCCGCGTTCATCGCCCGGAGCGAGATGGGCGAACTCGCCGCGAGGAGCCTGGCCAAGACCGGCTCCGGCACGGGCCCGCACGTCGACCCGGACGCGCTGGCCGACCAGTACTGGGACATGTACACCAAGCGTGACCGCGTCGAGCAGCTCTTCCCCGAGTACGACGCCGCCTGAGGTAACGGCTGGGCAGGTGCTCCCCTACCGGCCCAATAGGACACCGCGCGGGGTGCGGCCCCGGACGCACAGCCGTGCCCCGACGGTAGTCGAGCGGGAAAGCCCACGAGCCTCCGCGGCCCGGCAGCGCAGCCCGCGTTGCCGAGCCCTCAGCCGCCCCGCCATCAGCTCACCCGACCTCATCCCTGCCGTGATCCACACACTGTCAACTTTGCCTGGGGGCGAGTCGCTCCGCGAGGTCCGCTTCAAGCTGTCGAACATCAAGGCGGGCTTCGAAGACCACACCGCCCTCGACCAGGCCGTCCGCGCCTCGTCCGGCATCGACTGGACCCTGGCCCGCGCCGTCGCCCTCACCGACAAGCCCCTCAGCGGCCCCCTACGGGCCGCCGAGGCCGGCACCGAAAAGCCCGGCGCCCGGATCAACCGCGCCGACCTCGCCCACTTCCTCGTCCAGAAATCGAGGACGACACCTGGATCCGCAAAGCCCCCTCGTCTGGAGCACACGAGGATGACCCACCCCATGATCCACACCCACCTCATGCACCACAGCTGTCCGACCTTAGGCGCGCCGTCCCCCGACGGCGACGCCGGACTGGAGTGACATGACAACAACCGACACCCCCCACACCGACATCGCGTTCAACCAGCGCCTGCGCGTCGTGTTCGACGATCTCCAGAAGACGTTCGGGGACGTGGCGCTCAGGCAGGGCATCACGTTCGAGGAGCTGGGCCAGGCCATCACCTACGTGACGAAGCTGGTCGCGTCAGGGGAGTTCCCGCTGGCGACGATCCAGCTCCTCGCCAACCGCACGATGGAAGTCAGTTACGGCAGGGCCTACGCCCACCCGGAGAAGGACGGCGCCTCCACCTGGATGGCGACCGGGCCCGCCTACGTCCCCGGGGCACCGCAGATCGGCAACCCCGGCGTGCTGCCGATGGCACCCGACGAGCCCGGCGAGACCCTGATCGTGTCCGGCACCGTACGGTCCACCTCGGGCAAACCGCTGCCCGGCGCGGTCATCGATCTCTGGCAGACCACCGCCAACGGCCAGTACTCGGGCCTGACACCCGAGCAGGCGGGACCCCTGGACGGCCTCGACGTCGTCGGCTTCGACCTCCCCAAGTACCACCTGCGCGGCAAGATCGTCACGGATGCCGAAGGCCGCTACGAGTACCGCACCGTCGTACCCGGCGAGGAAGCCTCGGCGGTGCCGGGCAGCCTGCTCGACAACCTCCTGCTCATGCTGGGACGGGCCAACTCCCGCGCCAGGCACATCCACGCGCACATCACCCACGACGACCATCACATGCTCACCCACCAGATCCACTTCGACGGCGACCCGCTCGTCGACATAGTCACCGAGGGCGCCATCGCCCGGGAGATGATCCACAAGACCGAACTCCACGAGGACCCCTCCGAGTGGGAAGCACGCGGTCTGACCGGCCCCTACCGCACCCTCACCTGCGACTACACACTCCGCCCCATCGGCTTCGACGAGGTCAAAGACCCCTACCACCTCGAAGGCTTCTGGAAGCAGTGACCCGCAGCAGGTGAACAACAGGATGTGGGCGGCGCCTGACAGCGCCGCCCACGGCCGACAAGGGAGGAATCCACATGCCTGGCAAGACTGCCGACGAGCTGGCCATCCGTGAACTGACCGCACGCTTCAATCACCTGGACTCCCAGAAGCGAAACAGTGAATTGGCCGCGACCTTCGTGGAGAACGGTGTGTTCGTGGCTCGGGACGAGCGCTTCGAGGGCAGGCCGGCCATCGAAGCCTACTTCGACACCCAGCAACTGGGCGCGCCTGTGAACATCGGCTTCGGGGTGACGGGACGTTTGGGAACGACCGTTCATGCCACGACCGACAACCTCATCACCATCGAGGGCGACGAGGCGACCTAGCTGTCGTTCATGATGGTGTTCCGTCAGGTCCCGCGCGAGGTCGTGAGCGGCGGGCTCGTCATCGCCATCGAGCGCTTCGAGGATCGACTGGTCAGGACGGACGACGGTTGGTTGTTCGACCAGAGGGTCATGACCATCCTCCAGACCAACGCGGCCCCTGACTCGTCCCTGCAGCAGGTCGGGGTGGTTGAGTCTCCTCATTGAGTGAGCCGTCGCACCGGTCCCACGAGGCCGTGATCGCGCACCCGCGTGATGTGTGTATGGCCGTCCCTTCCGAAGAGCCTCATTCCGACGTCAGGTATGTCGTCGTAGTAGCCCCGCGCGATGAGCCGGTTGTTCAACGAGCTTGAGACTCGGACGACGACCGTGTTCTCGCCGCCAAGCAGGTCTTCAGTGATGCGCGAGGCCGGCATGGGGACGCTGCTGTTCACCACCGGCGGCGGATCGATCCACCCCGTCCCCATGTTCGGCAATGTCAACGCCACCGCTGGCGCCCTGCGCAACTGGGTGCTCAACCTGCACAACGAGTTGGCGGGATCCGGTATCCACGCCGCGCACATTGCCATCAACACCTGGCTCGGCGAGGGCGGCCCCGAGGGCATCCCCTCGGCCGGCCCCGAGCAGGTCGCGCCCCTGTACTGGGACCTGTACGAGCGCCGCGACCAGGCCGAAGCCGTCTTCAACGGCTGACACCCCCACCACCCCCCCCACTTCCCGAACACCGCGAGGACACCAGCATGACCAGCACGCTCAGCGGCAAGACCGCTCTTGTCACCGGATCCAGCCGCGGCATCGGCCGGGCCACCGCCCTCGGCCTCGCCCGCGAGGGGGCCCTGGCCGCCGTGCACTACGGGCGCGACAAACAGGCCGCCCAGCAGACCGTCGACCTTATCGAGAAGGACGGCGGACGGGCCTTTGCCGTCGGCGCGGAACTGGGCACGCCCGGCGCCGTCGACCAGCTGTTCCACCAGCTGGAGGCCGGACTGCGCGAACACACCGGCGAGACCGTCCTCGACATCCTGGTGAACAACGCCGCCGCGACGATGCCCGCCGGCAGCGCCCCGGAAGAGGTGTCCGCCGAGCAGATCGACGAGATCTTCGCAGTCAACGCCAAGGCCCCCTTCCTCCTCGTCCAGCGAGCTCTCGGGCTGATCCCGGACGGCGGACGCATCATCAACATCTCCTCCGCGGTCACGCGCATGGCTGAGCCGTCGCAGGTCGTCTACGCGATGTCCAAGGGCGCGCTCGACCAGCTCACGCTGCACTTCGCCCGGCACCTCGCCCCTCGGCACATCACGGTCAACAGCGTGCTCCCCGGTCTCACGGACAACGGCAGCGCGGTCTTCCAGATGCCCGGGGCGCGCGAACAGATGTCGCAGCTGTCGGCGTTCAAGCGCCTCGGTGAGCCGGAGGAGGTCGCCAATGTGGTGGTCTTCCTCGTCACCGACCGGGCGCGCTGGATCACCGGAGCCTCCCTCGACGCCACCGGCGGCAGCCTCCTCGGCTAGCAGCCCGCTCCGCCGCGCCCCCTCCCTCGCTCTCTCCCCGAAGGACTCCACCCCTGATGAACATCTTCCTGTGGATCGTGCAGGCCGTACTGGCCGTCATGTTCGCCATGGCCGGTGTCATGAAAACCACCCGGCCCAAGGACAAGCTCGTCGAGAAGCTGCCCTGGGTCGCCGACTTCTCAGCCGGCACCGTCCGCTTCATCGGCATCGTGGAATTCGCCGGCGCCCTCGGGCTGATCCTGCCCGCGGCCACCGGTATCGCCACCGTGCTGACACCACTGGCCGCCGTCGGCCTCGGTATAACAATGCTGCTGGCCGCGACGTACCACGCCCGCAAGAAGGAATTCCCCGCGATCGGCCTCAACGCCGTCCTGCTGATCCTTGCCGTACTGGTGGCCTGGGGACGCTTCGGCCCGTACAGCCTCTGAAGCCGCCATCCGCTCCGATTCCCATGTACGGAGGCCCGGTTCGTCACAGACAACCGGGCCCCATCGCCCGCCCCACTTCTTACTTTCTCCGCCCTGACCGCCCCACCGGCGTTGTACAAGTGATCGAATCACGAGAAAAGGAGTTCCAAAGATGAATGCAGAGCAGACCAATTCCGATCGATCCTCGCAGAAGGCTCGATTCATCAAACTTGGACCAGGCGAGGGTCTGGAAACTCGCGTCAACATCGCACCGATCTACTTGCTCAAAGCGGGCGCCGCCCATACCGACGGCCAGTACTCAGTCCTTGAGGTCTCCGTGAACCACGACCTCCCACTCCACATCCACGAAACCGCCGACGAACTCTTCTTCCTGCTGGAAGGCACGCTACGGGTGACCTTTGACGACGAGCAGCATGAGGTCGGCCCGGGTAGTTTTATGTTCCTGCCTGCAGGGATTCCCCATGCGGTTAAGACGGTAGGGGAGACCGTGCCGCGTCTTCTGCAGATCTCGGTTCCCGGAGGTTTCGAGCACTTCATCGAAGATATGGTTGAGCTTCAAGCCAAGGGTAAGGCGATGGACTTGGATTCGGAGGAGTTCCGAGAGTTCTCGCGTAAGCACGACTGGACCTTGCTCGGGTCGGCTGGAAGCGCTGATCCCAACACTGACGAACCGCAGGCTTCGTAGCTGCTCCGGAATCCGGGCCGGCCCTTTTCCAATTTGATGACGGGTGGATGATCCTCCTGTAATTGTTGCCTTGATGGCATTTGAAAAGAGCCGCGAGCAACGGTTGAGCGGCAATCGGCCGAGCCGGCGAGGGTCCGCAGCTTGGCGCGGGTCCGGCCGAGGCCACTGGTCAGCGGGTTCCGGCGGGACCAGGGGCTTTGTATGAAAGCGATCGGTCCGGGTTCGGAGCAGTGATCCGTGACGTGCCGTCATGTCTTGGTCTGGGGCCGGTAACAGAGCAGGCACGGCGCCGGTGATCGTGTGGTTGTCGAGACCCATGAGAACCGAGCGAGACCGTGCCTGCCCCCGCATCATCTCCCATGCCCTGCGTGCTGGACCAACTGACCCGCGCCGAAGCCGCCGCGCCCGTCGCCGATGCCGTGCGACTGCACCACTACCTGGCCCTCGTACCCGACCCGAGGGGTCGCCGGGGCCGCTTGTACCCGCTGGTCCCGCTGCTGTCGGCCGCCGCGGCGAGCGTCCTGGCCGGTGCACGGTCGCTGACCGCGATCGGTGAATGGCTCGCCGACGCTCCGCGCTGGGCGTTGCGAGCCCTGGGCTTCGCGCCCGACCCGCTGACCGGCCGGATCCCGGTGCCACACCCGGGCACCGTGCGCCGGCTGCTGGCCCGTCTGGACGGTGATGCGCTGGACGCCGCGATCGGCTCCTTCCTCACTGCCCGGAATACCCCCACCGTCGCGGGCGCGCGGCGGCCGATCGCCGTGGACGGCAAGACCGTACGCGGCTCGCGCACCGCCACCTTCCCGGCCATCGCCCTGCCGGCCGCCATGACCCACACCGGAGACGTCCTCGCCCAGCGCCAGGTCGCCGACAAGAGCAACGAGATCCCCGCCTTCGCCCCGCTGCTGGACACCCTCGGCCTGACCGAACTCTTCGCCGGCCACGCAGCCGAAGGCGGCTCGCGCCCTGCGCCCTACCCCGCCTCGTGCCGACCGCAGGCATGGGCATCTGCAGCGTCGGTCCTCGTACTTCAGGCCGCCCTCGACCTCGAGCCGGACGTGCCCAGCGGCACGGTGACCGTTGTGCCCGCGTTCGCGCACGCGTACGGGCCTCTGCCAGTGAGCGGACTCCAAGTCGGCGGACGCCCGCTGAGAGTCACCGTCGGGCCCGACGGCACGGTGGACGTGATGGCGCCGGTAGGGCCAGCGATAGTCACACCCAAGACGGAGCAGACGAGTCGAGCATGATCACCTGAGCGTGGTCTGTCTCCTTGGCCGCTGCCCGGCGGGGCAGGCCCACGTCCCTGGCTTGGTTTCCGCGTAGTTCAGAGAAAGCTGGGATGCCGCGATCTTGCCCAGCACCGGCGACAGCAGCGCGCCCTGGTCCAGGAAGATCGCGTCCAGAGCGACCAGGGCAAGGATCACCGCCGCTGTGGCGATCAGGCCGTCTCGCAGCGGGTGGATGACGGGTCAGTGTCTGACTCCGGGGCAACCGCAGTCGCAGTGGTGGGACCGTCCCGGATTCTCACCGGGTTCCCGCTCACCGTCGCCTCGATGTGAAGTTGTCGTCGCAGGTCGCGATGCCTACTAAGTGAATTAGCGGGCTGGGCGCCTTTCAAACAGATCGTGCGGGCAGAACCAGCGGTGGCGAAATACCCCCAGGGGGTATAGTGTTGGCATCGGTCGGAGGGGTGAACACCCCCTCTGCCGGCGAGCGATCCCACGCACCCACACCGGAGGAAGAAGCCATGACCACCGAGACGAACACCAGCACCAGCTCCTGCTGCGGGTCCGGCGGCTGCGGCTCCGGCACCACGTCCGACGTCCAGATCGAGGGCACGGGTGCCACCACCACCGTCTTCAAGGTGTCCGGCATGACCTGCGGCCACTGCGAGGGCGCGGTCTCCAAGGAGATCTCCGCTCTGGACGGCGTCAGCGCGGTCACGGCCGTCGCCAAGACCGGCGAGGTGACCGTCACCTCCGCCGCCCCGCTGGATGAGGAGGCCGTCCGCGCCGCCGTCGACGAGGCCGGTTACGAGCTCGTCGGCCGCGCCTGACAGCTCCCCGGGCTCACAGCCCGGATACGCGAATTCCTCCCCGCGCCGGGACGCGCCGCTCCGCTGATACGGACGCCGTGCGTCCCGGCCTCCCCCTGGAGATACGCCCATGACCAGCACGGCTCCCGAGAAGGCCCTTCCCGGCACAGCGCCCGCGCCCTCCTCCGAGGTCGAGCTTGCGATCGGCGGGATGACCTGCGCCTCGTGCGCGGCCCGCATCGAGAAGAAGCTCAACCGCATGGACGGCGTCACCGCGACCGTCAACTTCGCCACCGAGAAGGCGAAGGTCGCCTACCCGGAAGGCGTCCAGGTCGCCGACCTCATCGCCACCGTCGAAAAGACCGGCTACACCGCCGAGGAGCCGCCCCCACCCGCCACCACCGGCAAGAGCGAGGGCGAGGCCGCCCCGGCGGCCGACGGTGAGCTGCTGTCGCTGCGCCAGCGCCTGTACGTGTCACTGGTGCTCACTGTCCCCGTGGTGCTCATGGCGATGGTGCCGTCGCTGCAGTTCGACAACTGGCAGTGGCTGTCACTGACTCTGGCCGCTCCGGTCGTGGTCTGGGGAGCATTGCCCTTCCACCGGGCTGCCTGGACGAACGCCCGGCACGGCGCCGCGACCATGGACACGCTGGTGTCGATCGGCACGCTCGCCGCGTTCGGCTGGTCTCTGTGGGCGCTGTTCTTCGGGCACGCGGGCATGATGGGCATGCGGCATGCCTTCGAGTTCACCGTCTCCCGCACGGACGGCTCCTCGTCCATCTATCTGGAGGCGGCGGCCGGAGTGACCACCTTCATCCTCGCCGGGCGCTACCTGGAGGCCCGCGCCAAGCGGAAGTCGGGTGCGGCGCTGCGGGCGCTGCTGGAGCTGGGCGCGAAGGACGTCTCGGTGCTGCGCGCCGGCCAGGAAATACGCATCCCGGTCGGGCAGTTGGCGGTCGGCGACATCTTCGTCGTACGCCCCGGGGAGAAGGTCGCGACCGACGGGACTGTCGTCGAGGGCATGTCCGCGGTGGACGCGTCCATGCTGACCGGTGAGTCCGTGCCGGTGGATGTGACGGTGGGCGATGCCGTGACCGGCGCAACGGTGAACGCGGGCGGCCGTCTGGTCGTCGAGGCGACCCGCATCGGCACCGACACGCAACTCGCGCGGATGGCCCGGCTGGTCGAGGACGCGCAGAACGGCAAGGCCGAGGTGCAGCGCCTCGCCGACCGGATCTCGGCGGTCTTCGTGCCTGTCGTCATCCTCATCGCCCTCGGTACCTTGCTGACCTGGCTGTTCGTGACGGGTGACGCCACCGCCGCGTTCACGGCTGCCGTCGCGGTGCTGATCATCGCGTGCCCGTGCGCGCTGGGGCTGGCCACCCCGACCGCCCTCATGGTCGGCACCGGCCGCGGCGCCCAGCTGGGCATCCTCATCAAGGGCCCCGAGGTCCTGGAGTCCACCCGCCGCGTCGACACCGTCGTCCTCGACAAGACCGGCACGGTGACCACGGGCCGGATGCAGCTGACGGACGTCTTCACCGCACCGGACGTGGACAAGGACGAACTGCTGCTGCTGGCAGGCGCGTTGGAGCACGCCTCCGAACACCCGATAGCGCAGGCCATCGCCGCCGGTGCAGCCGAGCGGGCCGGAAGCCTGCCGGTGCCGGAGAACTTCGAGAACGTCGCCGGCCTCGGCGTCCAGGGCGTCGTCGACGGTCACGCCGTCCTCGTCGGCCGAGAGAAGCTCCTCAAGGAGTGGGTCATCGACCTGCCCCAAGAGCTCGCCGAGGCCAAGGCCGCCGCCGAGGCCGAGGGACGTACGGCGGTCGCCGTCGCCTGGGACGGCGAGGCACGCGGCGTCCTCACCGTCGCCGACGGCATCAAGGAGACCAGCGCCGAGGCCGTGGCCGAACTGCGCCGACTGGGCCTCAAGCCCGTCCTGCTGACCGGCGACAACCAGCTCGTCGCGGAGTCGGTCGCCCGCTCCGTCGGCATCGACGAGGTGATCGCCGAAGTCCTGCCCCAGGACAAGGTCGACGTCGTCAAGCGACTGCAGGACGAGGGACGTACGGTCGCCATGGTCGGTGACGGCGTCAACGACGCAGCCGCCCTCGCCACCGCCGACCTGGGCCTGGCCATGGGCACCGGCACGGATGCGGCCATCGAGGCGGGCGACCTGACCCTCGTCCGCGGCGACCTGCGCGTGGCCGCCGACGCGATCCGCCTCTCCCGCCGGACCCTGGCCACCATCAAGGGCAACCTCTTCTGGGCCTTCGGCTACAACGTGGCAGCTCTGCCGCTGGCCGCCTTCGGCATGCTCAACCCGATGATCGCGGGCGCGGCGATGGCCTTCTCGTCCGTCTTCGTGGTGACCAACAGCCTGCGGCTGCGGTCCTTCACATAGGCGCGCGAGCAACACGGTTGACCGAGGCGCCCGCCCCCTTCCGGCCCGGCGCCTCGGCGTTGCGCCGTCTCCGGAACGCCGCTCAATCGCCCAGCGTCTCCAGGAAGCGCCCCACCTCGATGTTGAACGCATCCGGGCGCTCCAGCACCGACATGCGGCCGGTGCCTTCGAGGACGACGGTCTCCAACGGGGCTCCGGCCCCGCGCGAAGCCGACCAGACGCGAGACGGGCGAGATGGGATCACGGTCGGCGTTGACCACGAGAAGACCGGGCACCGCACCTTCCCGATCCCCGCAAAGGTGCCCTCCCCCACCACGGCACGAACCGTCGGCCATACACCGCGAGCACCAGCGCCGTCGACGAGCAGGGCCGCCGTGTCGGAGGGGACCTGGACAGGGTCCCTCAGGTAGGGCCGGAGGACGGCCCGCCACAGCTGTGGCGAAGCGGCGATGCGGCGGCGCAGCGGGGCGGGCCGGCGGTCAGTACTTCGAAGAGAGTGGGGGCCACCGTACCGGGTGAGGCCCGTACGGCCTTCGGTATCCGGCGGACGCTCAGTACGTTGCTGAAAAGGCCAACGGCGCCGGCCACCATCACGACCGCCCGCACCAGCTCCGGATGACGCACGGCGGTCCGGCCCACCGAGCGAGTGCCCCAGGAACACCACGCGCTTCAGCTCCAGTTCGCGGCACAGCGCCGCAGCGGCATCGGCGAACCGTCGAGCGCGTAACCGGGCCTCGGCGGCTGGGAGCGGCCAAAGCCGGGCGGGTCGAGGGCGACCACGCGGCCCCGGCGGGCAAGGTCGGGGTGTTCTCCAGCCAGTGCTGCCCGCGCCCGCCCATCCCGTGGACAAGGACGAACGTCTCCGCCGGAGAGTGCGCGCACGGGCAGGCGTTCTTGGAGGACGTGTCAACCTCCCCTGCCCGTGCGCGCGGCCGGTGGTGCCACTTCGGTTCGGGGCTCTGCCCGCCTGCCCCTTCGCCCAGTCGGCATTCCGGTGTCGCGGTGGCTGCTCGGCGAACACACCGCGCTGCTGCGGGTCGCCAAGGAGTTCCAGGGCCCGGCAGACGACGCAGCAGCGCGGCTCGAAACGGGGACACGTCCCATCCCTTTCACGCCCCGCAATACTAACTGGCTTAATGGACAGGTGCATCTCCAGCCACCAATTCCCCGTCCCGACCCACCGGTCCGTACGGCACTCGGCGGGCCCGCCGGCATCATGACCGTGTACACGTTCACAGGCATGGCCTGCGGCTACTGCGAGCAGTCGATCGGCGCGGCGGTCTCCTCCGTGGACGGCGTGAACGCAGTGAGGGCCGACGCCGCCATCGGCCTGGTCACCGTCGTCTCCGCCGCGGAGCCGAACGACGCCGCCATCGGGGCCGCGGTCGGCAGCGCCGGCAGTTACACCCTGTCCGGCCGTATTTCGGCCGTCGCCCACTGACGACACGCGCCGGGCAGAGGGCGCTCATCCCCAGCTCCCACCCCTGCCCGCCCTGGAGGTCACTGACGCCGTCCTGCCGGCCAGGACGGCGTCAGCCCTTCGACACCTCCCGGCCGAGACCGATGGTCCCCCGCCTCGGGGTTCCACGATCCTCAACAAGCGAAAGGCGCCGTCGGACTCGCAGCACTCCCACTCGGCGGGATTCAGGCCAGCTCCGTCGTTGAGATCAGGCCGCCCGAGCCGCTGGACTCGCCCGGTCGACCGGGCCCAAGGGTCCACCCCCATACCGCACAGAGCCCCAGGCCGGGATCAGGTCCGCAGTAGTCGCGCGATGGCCTGCGAAGCTTCGGTGACCCTCTGCTCAGCCAGATCCCCTCCGGCCACCATGGCCTCGCGCACACAGTGGTCCAGGTGCTTCTCCAGCAGCTGCATCGCCACCGCCTGCAAGCCCTTGGTAGTGGCCGCGACCTGGGTGAGCACGTCGATGCAGTACTGATCCTCCTCCACCAGGCGCTGCAGTCCACGCACCTGCCCCTCGATGCGGCGGAGTCGCTTGAGGACGGCGTCCTTGTCGTCGCGATAGCCCGGTGACGCCTGCTCGGCCTCGACATGTCCAAGGTGCTCCATACCCCCCGAGGGTATTACATGTCGACGTCAGGCGGAAGAAGAAGGCACCTCTGCACCGCAGACAGCCCGCGCATCGCGGAGGTCGACCGGCCATGGCACCCACCACCGCGGACACCGCCACTCACAGGCAAGGGGAATCGATCGCCCTGCGGCGCATCAATCCCATCAAGTCCCTGCAAAATACAGTCTGGTTAAACGCCCTTCGGTTAATGAATCCACTAAGTACCTCCGCGATGCCGGTCAGTTGATGACCGGCTTCACCTCGTCAAGGGCCGGTCACCCCGGCCGCACGAGTGGAGGTCAAGCATGCGCAAGACCCACAGACGGGCCGGCGTGGGCGTGTTCGCGGCGATGCTCTTCGCCTCGACCGCTCTCGCCGGTTCAGCCCAAGCACATGACGGGGTTTCGGCAACCGACGGCGCCATCGACAACGCGGCGGCCACACACGGCCACGACCAACACGGTGGCAGCGGAGGACACCTGCCGGCCACCCGGAAGAACGTCCGTCTGATCAGCAAGCTCAAGCTGAGCAACATTGTCGAGGGGAAGATGGCCGACGTCGGCGTCTCCAAGGCCTACGCCTACCTCGCCTCGTGGGGCGGCGTCGGCTGCGACAACACTGGCGTGCACGTCGTTGACATCCGCAAGCCCAGCAAGCCCAAGGAGGTCGGCTTCATCCCGGCCCCGGCGGGCAACACCCCGGGCGAGGGCATCCAGACGGTGCACCGGTCCACCCCGTCCTTCAACGGCGACATCCTCGTCAGCAACAATGAGATCTGCGGCGACGGCGGCATGAACATCTACGACGTCTCCGACCCCACCAAGCCGAAGACGCCGGCCGAGGGCGTCGGCGACTTCACGCTCGAAGGCGAGCCGACGGAGATCGCCCGCCAGATCCACAGCGTGTTCGCGTGGGACACCGGCCGCAGGGCGTACGCCGTGATCGTCGACAACGAAGAAGGCACGGACGTCGACATCATGGACATCACCGACCCGGCCAAGCCACAACTCGTCGCCGAGTACGACCTCGACGAGACCTTCCCGCAGATCGTCCACGCGGCACCAGAGAACCTCACCGAGATCTTCCTGCACGACACGGTCGTCAAGAACATCCACGGCCGCCAGGTCATGTTGGCCCCCTACTGGGACGCGGGCTATGTCCTGTCATCCACCCTCGCCTCGGATACCCCCACCACGTAGGGGTCGCTTGTCCTGGCCATAGGGCCGGCCGGCCCATGCGGCCGCCCACTTCTACGAGGGAGCTTGGTAGTACCCCGCCGCCAGCGCGGGCCGACGGAGTTCTTCCGCCCTTCCCTACGAGACGGGATCGTCATGATGTTCTGGATCGACCACGACCTCAGCGGATGGGGATGGTTCGGCATGTCCCTGAGCATGATCGTCTTCTGGGGCCTGATCATCGCCGCCGCAGTCCTGCTCTTCCGCACAGTGAACCGGCCGCCCGAGCACACCGGTGCCTCGACCGCACCCCCTGCCTCCCCCGTGTCCGGTACGCCGGAGCAGCTGCTCGCCGAGCGGTTCGCCCGCGGCGAGATCGACGAGGAGGAGTACCGGCGCCGCTTCGAGGTGCTGCGCAGTGGCGGGCCCCGTCTGACCAAGCAGTGACCGCACCCCTGCCATCGCCGGTGCGTTTCGGGCTGCCGTTCCTGGTGCCGTTCCTCGACCGCAGTCCGAAACGACCGGTGGCGGGAACGGAAGGTGGCCACTGCCACGGCGGTGGTCGTGCTCCTGGCGGTGGCCGCCATCACGGTCAACGTGCGGGTCAGCAACCCCAGGGGGCACTGATGGACGTGATCAACGCCCGGCGTGCCCGGCGCTGGTTCTGGGCCCTGCCCACCATCGCCGTGCTCGCCATGGGCGCCTTGCAGGGCCTACGCGCCGACCCCGGTCCCGGCACCAGCCTTCTCGTGGCTGTCAGCGCGCTGGGACGGTTCTGCACTCGCGCATGAATACTAAAGCCATTAGTTTGCGGGCGGGGGCTGCGGCCGATGCTCCACACGCACATCTGTCACTCGAAGGAGAAGCGCCCGTGCAGCATCACGTGGATCACCCGATGGGCCACCGCAAGGAGCGCAGCACCGCGGTGCTCGAACTGGGCGCGCTGCGCTGGGCATCCCAGCAGAACGTCGCCACCGCCGCCCTGGGGCGCCGTCCGGGGGTGCTGGAGGTCGAGGTCAACCCGGTGGCGGAGACGGCGACCGTGGTCTTCGACCCGAACCTCACCTCGCTGGCCGAGCTGCGCCGCTGGGTGGAGGAGTGCGGCTACCACTGCGCGGGCCAGTCCGTGCCGGCCCATCTGTGCGATCCGATGGCCGAGCCGGATCCGCCCCGTGCCGCCACCGCAGCCGGACCCGTGGGCCATGAGGGACATACGGTTGTCGCCGAGCCGCCAATCCCCGCCGCGCACGCGGGACATGTCGCCCGTGAAGAGCACGGGGCACACGCCGCACCGGATGCGATGCCCTCTCCGCACGACGTGATGGGCCACGGCGGACACGCGGGCATGTCAATGGCGGCGATGGTGTCGGACATGCGCAACCGCTTCCTGGTGGCCGTGCTGTTCTCCATCCCCATCGTCATCTGGTCGCCGATCGGCAAGGACGTGTTCGGACTGGACGTACCGGTCCCGTTCGGTCTGCGTGAGGACGTGTGGGCGCTGCTGCTGAGCCTGCCGGTGATCTTCTACTCGTGCACGATCTTCTTCGACGGCGCCTGGCGGGCCCTGCGCGCCCGCACTCTGGACATGATGGTGCTGGTCGCGGTCGCCGTCGGCTCCGGCTGGACGTACTCACTGATCGTCACTCTCGCCGGGGGCGGAGACGTCTTCTACGAAGCGGCTACCGTGCTGGCCTCGTTCGTGCTGCTCGGCCACTGGTTCGAGATGCGCGCCCGCGGCGGCGCCAACGACGCCATCCGCACCCTCCTCGACCTCGCCCCGCCCAAGGCGCTGGTGGTGCGCGACGGCGAGCCGGTCGAGGTCCCCACCGCCGAGGTGATGGTGGGCGACCTCCTGCTGGTCCGCCCCGGCGCGAAGATCGCCGTCGACGGCGTGGTGGAAGAGGGCGAGAGCGACGTCGACGAGTCGATGGTCACCGGCGAGAGCCTGCCCGTGCACAAATCCGTCGGCTCGCAGGTGGTCGGCGCGACCATCAACGCCAACGGCACCCTGCGCATCCGCGCCACAAAAGTCGGCGCCGACACCGCGCTCGCGCAGATCGTCCAGCTGGTCCAGCAGGCCCAGAACTCCAAGGCGCCCGGGCAACGCCTCGCCGACCGGGCCGCGTTCTGGCTGGTCTTCGTCGCCCTGCTCGGCGGCGCCGCGACGCTGGCCGTCTGGCTGCTGGCCACCGACCGCTCACTGGGCACGGCCATGCTGTTCGCCATCACGGTCGTGGTCGTCACCTGCCCCGACGCCCTGGGCCTGGCCACCCCCACCGCGATCATGGTCGGCACCGGGCTGGGCGCCAAGCGGGGGGTGCTGTTCAAGAACGCCGTGGGCCTGGAGGCCTCCGCCCGCATCCAGGTCGTCGTCATGGACAAGACCGGAACCCTGACCAAGGGCGAGCCCGAGGTGACCGACGTCATCACCGCCGACGACACGGACGAGACCGGTCTGCTACGGCTCGTCGCCGCGGTGGAGCGGGAGTCCGAACACCCACTGGCCGAAGCCGTCGTCCGCCACGCCGACGCGCGCGGCGTCGGCAGGGTACGCGCCGGGCGCTTCGAGAACGTCCCCGGCCACGGCGCCATCGCCGACGTCGGCGGCCACCGCGTGATAGTGGGCAGCCACCGCCTGGCCGAGCGGGAAGGCATCGACTTGGGCGAACTGGACCAGCGCCGCAAGGGGTTGGCCACCACCGGCCGGACCGTCGTCATCGCCGCCGTCGACGGCCGCGCCGCCGGTCTCATCGGCATCGCCGACGCGCCCCGGGCAACCTCCGCGCAGGCCGTCGCCGAACTGCACGCCCTCGGCGTCGAGGTGGTCATGCTCACTGGCGACAACCAGGCCACCGCCGACCGCATCGCCGAGCAACTCGGCATCGACACCGTGATCGCCGAGGTCCTGCCCGGCGACAAGGCCGCCAAGGTCGCCGAACTGCAGGCCGACGGCCGCACGGTGGCCATGGTCGGCGACGGCGTCAACGACGCCCCCGCCCTCGCCCAGGCCGACCTCGGCATCGCCATCGGCGCCGGCACCGACGTCGCCATCGAGACGGCCGACCTGGTGCTGATGCGCTCCGATCCGCTCGACGTCCCCACCGCCCTGCGCATCGGCCGCGGCACCCTGCGCAAGATGCGCCAGAACCTCGGCTGGGCCATCGGCTACAACTCCATCGCCCTGCCCATCGCCGCCGGCGTCTTCGAACCCACCCTCGGCCTCGTCCTGCGCCCCGAGATCGCCGCCCTGTCCATGTCCGGCTCCAGCATCATCGTCGCCGTCAACGCCCTCGCCCTCAAACGGCTCCGGCTGCCCGCGGCACCCGCCGAACCCGCGCCGCGTACGCCTGCCGGCCCGAGAACGGCCGACAGCGTCTGACCAGGCGACGGTGGCAGTGACGACAGGCAGCCTCCCTCACCGCGCCAGCACCAGCACCAGCACCAGCACCAGCACCAGCA